>JAJYAS010000318.1 GCA_021779415.1 Bacillota bacterium | reverse complement strand
AGACGCAGTCCCTTCTTCAATTAAATCGAGCTTTTCTTCCAAATTAGCTGTAAACTCGAGATTTAAAATATCAGGGAAATACTCTTTTAGTAAGTTGATGACGATCTCTCCAAGTTCTGTAGGAAGAAGCTGTTTTTCCTCTTTTACAACATATCCTCGAGTTTGTATCGTTTCAATGGTCGGCGCATAAGTGCTCGGCCTCCCAATTCCTTCCTCTTCCATCTTGCGAACGAGAGAAGCCTCCGTGAAGCGTGGCGGAGGTTCCGTAAAGTGTTGCTTCTCTTGGATATTAATGCTTTTTAGGATTTCCCCCGGTAAAATCGAAAGCGTCAAAGAACTTTGTTCTTCAACGATTGAGTCGTCTTCGTCCTTTCCTTCTTCATAGACCGCTAAAAAACCAGGAAAGCGTACCGATGAAGCATTCGCTCGAAATAAATAGTCACTCACGAGAACATCGACCGCCAACGTATCCATGATGGCCACGCTCATCTGACTGGCAATAAAGCGTTCCCAAATCAAGCGATATAAGCGTAATTGATCTCTTGATAATATCCCCTTTAATGAATCCGGAGTCCGCAAAGCGGAAGTAGGGCGGATTGCTTCATGTGCTTCCTGAGCCCGTCCCTTACTGGTGAACTGGCGTGGTTCAGGGGGATAATAGTCCATTCCATATTGGGACAGAATCCATTCCTTCGCCTCAGCTTGCGCCGTTTCCGCAATCTTGACTGAATCTGTACGCATGTAAGTGATTAAACCAACTGTTCCTTCTTTTCCGAGGTCAAGACCTTCATATAATTGTTGCGCCAACATCATGGTGCGCTTCGGTGAAAAACTCAGTTTTCGATGGGCCTCTTGCTGCAAACTGCTCGTAATAAAGGGAGGTGCGGGGAGTTTTTTCTTTTCTTTGGTTCTCACGTCAGAAACCTGAAACTCTTTCCCCTTTAAATCCTCTAAAACGGTTTCCATTTCTGCTCTCGAAGAAATAGAAACTTTTTGCCCTGATTTCTTTAAGAGCTTGGCCAAAAACTTCCCTCCGGCTGCTTGGAGGTTCGCCGTTAAAGTCCAATACTCTTCAGAAACAAACGCCCTAATTTGATCTTCTCTGTCTTCAATCAAACGTACCGCCACAGATTGCACCCTGCCAGCACTTAACCCTTTCTTGATTTTCCGCCATAGCAACGGGCTTAATTGGTAGCCGACTAATCGATCCAAGACCCGACGAGCTTGCTGTGCATCCACCCGATTGATATCAATCTGACGTGGGTGTTTGATCGCCGCTTGTATGGCCGTTTTAGTTATTTCATGGAATTCGATCCGATTTTTATCCTCTTGACTAAGTCCCAACAAATAGGACAGATGCCAAGCAATGGCTTCCCCCTCACGGTCCGGGTCAGAGGCCAGAAATACTTTATCCGCCCCTTTAGCCGCTGCACGTAGATCCTTAATCAAATCTCCTCGCCCACGAATTGCAATATATTTCGGCTCAAAGTCGTTTTCTAAATTCACGCCCAATTGACTTTTTGGTAAATCCCTCAAATGTCCCATGGAGGCTTTTACCGTGTAACGACTTCCTAAGAATTTGCTGATGGATTTTGCCTTGGCGGGCGACTCTACAATAACAAGTGTTTTAGACACAATTTCACCTCAAAATAAAGTAAAAAAAGTTATTACTCCTCATTCAGGTTATCCCTTTTTTTCACTTTCTTAATGTCCAATCGGCAATCCGACTGGAATATTATAAGCACTTAAGTAGCGATGGTAAAACTAAGCCCTATATTAACGCCTTTTCCATAGTATGTCTAGCTCTCTCGAGCTAATACATAATGTTGCCCCGGCAATTGCAAGACTTTTCCGCCTAATTGTAGTTCTAATAAGGCCAAGGAAATACTCGAAACAGGCAGGTTTGAGTGAATTGTAATTTGATCGATATGCAGTGGCACATCACTTAACTGTTGAAGAATAGAGAGATGTTCAGTACTGTCAATCAGCTCCGTTTCACCGAGCTGATCCTTGTGACCGGAAACTTGGCTAACCTGTTTTGTCCAGACTGGTAGCTCATTCAATATATCATCGATTCCCTCCACGATTTTTGCCCCTTGGCGTAATAAATGATGGGGACCCCGGCTCACCTTGCTAAAAATCGGCCCAGGTACAGCGAAGACTTCTCGTCCTTGCTCCAAGGCGAAATCGACCGTGATCAATGCTCCACTTCGTTCCGCAGCCTCCACCACCACTACCCCACGAGAGCAGCCACTAATTAGACGATTACGGGCGGGAAAATGCGCCGCAAGAGGTAAAGTACCGGGTGTGAATTCACTGATTAATGCACCTCTTGCCAAAATTTCTTCTGCCAAGCGTTGGTTCTCAGGAGGATACACACGATCAAGACCACACCCCAGAAAGGCCCAAGTGACTCCTCCGCTTTCCAGAACTCCTTGATGCGCAGCAGTGTCAATCCCTCGGGCCAAACCGCTAGCGATAACAATCCCTTTAGTTGCAGCCTCTTTAGATAATACCCGTGCCGCAGATTTGCCATAAGCAGTGGCCTGACGTGAGCCTACGATAGCCAACACCTCCGCATCTCCGCGCAGATGCCCACGATAATATAGAATCGGCGGAGCATCTGCCAGCTCCGCAAGTAAAGGGGGATAATCGGGTTCATCTGGTGTGACCATCCCAATCCCCAGTTGGTTCAGTTGATCCTCAATCGTCTGCGGATCAATGATTTTTCGTTCCTTTAATAATTCTCCAATCCATTTTTCCTGGTTAAAGGTTTGAAGATATTTATGCGACGGGGCCTCCCACGCCTTGACCGCACTTCCGAAGTGGGCTATTAGCTGACGCAAATGTTGGCTCCCCAGACCCTTCATTGTACGGAATGCAGCTCGTACTATCTTCTCCTGTCCTATTCCCATGCCTAATCCCCCTTTGCCCTCCATTTCGGGACAAAAGTGCGCTTCTCCTGCGTAAAAGATTGTCGATTATCCATTGTTTAAGTGAAATAGTGTAGAATCGCCGAAAAATCATTGAACTGACCCATTATTGCATTAAGATCTCCGACCTTCAAGGCTAGGCTCCTTTCGCACGTCGAGTTGTTCGTTTTCTAGGGGTCAAGGTTGATTTCGGTTTTTCTTCACTAGCTCCCTCCGTGGCTGTTGCTTTAACTTCTATATCCTTTGTTTTGTCTTGTGCTTTAACTTTTGCCTTATCCCTCCCTACATTCTCAGTCTCCAATTTGTCTTTTTCCAGTTCTGTTTGAGCAATGCTTGCCCGCAAAGCTTCCATTAAATCGACTACTTGTCCACCCTTGGACGGAGCGACCACCTTGAAGTTTTCGCCCGCTACTCTGTTTTCAATCAACTGTGCCATATGTTCATGTAACTCGTCATGATACTTTTCAGGTTCGAAAGGACGGGCTAAGTTATCAATTAATTGGCGAGCCATCGTCAATTCCGTTTCCGTCGGTACAACACGGTCCCAGACCACGTCCATATGCCGGATTTCCTTGGGATAGTGCATCGTTTCCATGACGAGTCCTTCTTCAAAAACACGCAAACAGGCTAAATGTTGTTTTGACCGCATTGTGACTCGTGCTAAGGCCACTTTACCGCTTTCCTCCATCGCCTGAGAAAGTAACCGATAGGCTTTCAGTGAAGTTTCTTCCGGAGAGAGATAATACGATTTCTCATAATAGATTGGATCAATTTCTTTTAAATCAATAAAATCAAGAATATCAATAGACCGGCTCATGGGTTGTTCCAAAAGCGCTAAGTCTTCATCACTTAAAACAACATATCGACCTCTCTCATACTCATAGCCTTTAACTAAATCAGCCATATCTACCTCTTGATCACAGTGAGGACACTTTTTGATCGACCGAATTCGTTCCTGACAGTCTTTATGGAGATAATTGAATTTAAACTCTTGAGATTCCGTAGCCGCATGCATTTTTACTGGAACATTTACTAAACCAAAACTGATGGATCCCTTCCATAATGTATGCATATAACATTCCTCCTCGACTTAGTGTGAACATCAAACACGTTTTCCATTCGATAAAAGAACCGATAAGCTGTGAGCTTCCATGCCACTCATATTGGAAATAATTGAGATATTAAGTATTAAAATTTATGAGCACGATAAAGAAAGGAAAAAGAATAAAGAGGAGCGCTATAACATGTTGAGTTTTTTTACAAAATTCATAAACTCTTTACAGAAAATAGTTAAAATTAAGGATTCAATTACGACGGGACTTCTGGGAGGTTTAATCGGTACTTTCTTTATGGATCTGTCTAATCTTTTAATATTTAAAGCAGGAAAAACCGAAACGCTATATGGTCATATAGCTGGTGGATTATTTGTAGCAGCTTACAGAACAAAACAAAGGAAGAATTTTATTTTAGGCGAAATAGCACATTTTGGTATAGGTTCAATTTGGGGAATTCCATTGACATATATTTTAAAAAAGACCGGAAAAGATCATCATCTGCTTAAAGGAACATTAATATCAATGCTTTCTCTAGGCACTCTAATTGGTGGGCAAAAACTTGGTATATTAAAAAAGTTTAGGCTAACAAAGACATTTTATTCTGCTTTATGGAACCATTTAGTTTATGGTCTAGTTTCTGCCCAAACCATCGTATGGCTCTCAGACCCAATTATATTTGACTCATCAAACTCAAGCGAAATTAGTCGTGAAACATCTAGACAGCAAGTTAAATCGGAAGATATTTATTTCTAATTTAATTGGGTCTAGTAATGCAATTGACAAGGACAGCAACATCCTACAGCTACATTCTTAGTGCACTTTTCCGATTGCAGAAACTAAAAAAGCAATCTCATCTTAAAATAGATAGAGATTGCTTTTTTATATGCTTGTCGCCAAGTCCATTGGATTCTATTTTATCCTAGTGCCTGATAGGTCTGTTGTAAAAGTAGAGCATCATCCTCTAGGTTCGGGCTTTCGCAAATGGCCAATCCTTCCACCCCAAAGGTATGACAGGCTTTCATTAACTCTTCATAACGCAAGTCGGACTCCTTTAAGACCAGATGCTTTTTCT
>JAJYAS010000317.1 GCA_021779415.1 Bacillota bacterium | reverse complement strand
TGGAAGAGTATCTGAAGCAGAAAGGAGTTAAAGATATTTATGTTGCGGGTTTGGCAACTGATTATTGCGTGAAACACACGGCTCTTGACGGGAAAAGTGCCGGATTTAACGTTTTTGTCATAGAAGATGCCTGCAAAGGAGTAGATTTGAATAAAGGCGATATTGAGAAGTCGTTTAAAGAAATGGAAGACAAAGGAATTAATATAATAAAGAGCGAGGACATCGAAAAAGCATGACTGACAGAGAAAAGAAGATAAGAAAGCGCTTATATATTTTTGCCTTTTTCTTTGTGCTGTATGAGGCTATTATATATTCTGCAAATGACATGATCATGCCTGGCATGCTTAATGTTGTATCCAACTTTCATGTCGGCGTTGAATATGTAGCTAGTTCTTTAAGTATGTTTATTTTAGGGAATACGGTTTTGCAGTTGTTTATAGGCCCTGCGGCAGACCGATATGGGAAGAGAAAAATACTTTTGATTGGCAATTCACTTTTTTTGATCTTCACCGTATTTATAGCATTTTCAGCGAATATCAACCAATTTATGCTTGGACGCCTACTGCAAGGCAGCGGAGGGGCCTTTATTGCCATAGGATATTCGATGATTCATGAAAAGTTTGAAGATAAGAATGCAGTGAAGTTAATTGCACTTATGGCCAATGTGACTATTCTTGCTCCTCTATTGGGCCCTGTTGTAGGAGGTGTTATCATAAGCTTGGCCGACTGGCGATATGTCTTTGTTGTTATTGGTATAGTTGCTTCGATAGCTCTTTTCGGATTATCAAGATATACACCCGAGAGCAAAAAAACACTGAGCCGAATTAACGTTAAAGAAATTACCGCGACCTATTATTCAATTTTGAAAAACAAAAACTTTGCTGTAGGCAGTTCTGCCATTTGTCTTGCCGTTTTACCATTGATTGCATGGATAGGGTTGGCCCCGGTTCTGATTATGAAAACGGCTAAATTGGACTTTGTTCATTATATTGCGTATCAGATAATAGCATTGAGTGGACTCTCACTGGGGAGTATTGCTATGCAGTTTATAGCTGGAAAGGTTTCTTTTTTAAGGATAATGACTACAGGGAATGTTCTTTTTGTGCTAGGTGCTACTTTTAGTTTAGTTTTTTTCAAGAATCCATTATTGCTTTCTACTGGATTTTTCATGGGCACTTTAGGCTTCGGTCTATTTAATGGTATGGTGTGGCGTATCATTATGAGCGATAGCAGATTTTCTCAAAGCATGACAATATCCTTGTTGGTGTTTATTCAAACTATTGTCATGGCTGGGGGGATCGAAATAGTCAACTCAATATGCGGGAGCTTTGGGTTTTCCTTATTCAGCTTTGCATTGGTAAATTTTATATTTTCTATTGCTGCTTCGATGTTTATTTATCACTTTGCCAAAATGAACAAAAACAGAGAATGGGCGTGATACAGTGAGGAGTGGCAAGTCGCCAGCAGAAAACGTTCACCCACCAACTACCAACCACGAACTACGAACCAATCTACACATTGCACTTTAAATATTTTGCTAAGTGTGGAAGATAAGGAGCTATCAGTTTCTTTATTCCCTGAGCGTATTCTCTGATTTCCCATTGAGCATGCGGGTGGTCTCTTAACTCAAGAAAATGCAGAAGATTACTTAAATCCACGGTTGCCAAGAACGTGACCATCATATTTTGAGAAAGAACTCCTCTTGCCTGCTCTCTGCATACTCCCCTTGCGATTAAGTCTTCATATAGCTTGTAGGAATCCTTGTTGTTTTTATCTATGAGAGACTTTAATTCGGTATCATTAATGTTGGAACCTTCAACAGATGCCTGACGGTTATCTTTTGACTGTATACGTAATTGATGCGGAGTGTAGAACGTAATGTCAAATTCAGTATATCTTCTTGATATTTCGTTGTATGACCATGTTCTGTGCCTATGCCATTGGCTCCTTACAAACAGTGGACAATGTACACTGAAGGTAAACATCAGATGCTCCAACGGACTTGTATGCTTATTTTCTATAAGAAATTTCAGGAGTTCTACATCCTTTTCGTTCATTTCAGTGCGAAGTTTCCCAAAGGACACTCTTGCCGCATTTACGATTGTAGTTTCACTCCCCATCATATCTATCAAGCCTATCCAGCCTTGTCCATCCAGAACTTCAACATGTTTATCCGGAGGAATGTTTACATTGAGCATTTTTACTACCTGTTTTTAAAGTTAAATTTCAGAAATTATTACTTTGTATGATAACAGATTTTTCTGACTTATCCAGGAGAAAATCGCGGTTTTCAATTTTCCTTGAATCTAATAAGTTTTAAGGATTAATAGACCAGCAAAAAATCCCATAAGGCTTTTTTCGATATAGCCTCATGGGTGACTTTAATACTGCTGCGTATAATTAAGGACTATCATTCGAAGGCAATGATGTTTTTTGGGGTACGCTAATTACTGAGCGAATAGACCTTATATTTTCTTCGTTTTCTACACCTAATGTAATGTCGACATTCCAACTATTGTCATACTTACCTAGAGCCAAAACTTCTATTGATTTCGCTGATTTATCATTCCAGTAACACGCGAGTATAATTGTGAAATCAGCAACTGTTTTTTCAAGCTTTTTTGAAATATATTGGTCAATTTTATAGTGAATTGCATATAATTTCATTGGCTCAGAAGCATCTGGCCATTCCATAGAGGGGCAAAGAGATGTAAGTCCTATCCAAAATACTTTCAATCCTCCATTTATTATTTCCTTATCCTTGGACACAGTTAATATGTTTTTTATATTTTCTTTTTGTGACAAACTTAAGGTGCTTTTTTCTCCTAAGGTTCCCATTAATGTTGTCATTATAGATTTTGCTTGTTGAGAATCAGAAGAAAGTTCTGTCACATTCCATTGAGCATCATAATGACAATTGTCTGCACAGCCAATATTCTCGAGATCAAGAAAAACATCCAATTGTGGTATTCCTTCATCGTTTATATATACTGGCATGCCTTTATCTTTGATATTGATATACGCATTTTCTGCACCAACTAGCCCGCATAGTAGAAAGAATCCCACAAATAACATAAATTTAAACATCCGCATTTTTTTACCTCCATAGTTGAGTTTTGTTATTAAATATTATTTTAGTTCTCATATTCCTGTTTTTTAAGCAAGAATATCAAATCCTACAATACTTTGAGTGTTCAGTATATCGATATCAATGATGTTCGCAATAGTGTTTCTGGTTCTTTATCGAAATGATTATAAGAAATCATATTAACAGCCTCAATTGACATTTTGCAGGTATAAGAATATCTATTTTTGAGTAGGTCTTTTTGCTCTTCATCAAACTCTCTGATCGTTCTTCTGCGAATTTTATTAATTGTAATGTAGCACTCTCGTACAGAATGTGTGTTTTTTACTCAGGCGGGACGCCTAAGCTACATTGATTTCATTGAAAGAATAGGGAATATGGATATAATCACTCCTGTGGTGTCTCAAAAAAAAGAAAAATGAATGCGAGTGTTAATATTAAACTTTTAGAAAGACCCTCTAGCTATGAATTACCTCAAAAAGATAATGAAAAACTGGCCGGCATTTTCCACAACTGGGGAAGTTAATATTCACGGGATTCTAGTTACATTCAGTGGAATGAGAGAGAACCCCCTTGATGTGTTCGGCTTTATCAATGCAGTAGAGGGAGCCCAGAACCAAAATCTAAAATACGTATCCCTGAAATGCTTTTACGAGAACGTATCGCGAGGTCATTTGCGATTTGGCAATATTACAGCAGAAAAATTCTTTCTGAATGGTGAAGTTATAGATGAGAAGAAGGCATACGAACAGTATTTCAAAGACGTGTTGGATAGTGGACGTATGTTTAAAGAAAGAACGCATTTTATGTTCGGTTTTGATAAAAGTGGAGCCTCAGCTGAACACTCTAGTTACAAGTTAAATTTCAGCTCTCAAATGTTAAATGAATCATCCCTTATACATGAGTTTGGGCACAATCTTGGATTATACCATGCAACCACTCCTGATAATGACCGTGGCGATTTATCTGATCGGATGGGAGCAAAAGAAGGGTACATTGAGTTCAATGCTCCCAATCTCATATTCTTGCGGTGGCTGGATGCGGAGTCAGTCGTAACTGTGAAGCTGTCTGGTGATTATTTTATAACATCTTTGGAGTTTTCTAATCCAACGAAAGAGGTACCTAGGGTGGTGGAGATTCCAATCTCATATAATAATTTCTTATATCTGTCCTTTCGAAAGAATATTGGCCCATATGACTCTTATTTTTTGGATCCTAAGTATGCAGGAGCAATGTCGATCCATACTCGCGGACTTGATAATTCAGGGATCCCAAAGAAGACGCAGCTTTTGAGTGTATTACGCGATAATGAATGTTTTCGACTTGAGGATCGCAATCTACTGCAGAATTATCAGTCAATAGATGTATCCATTATTCAAATTCTTGACAGTAATCTGCATTTTCGACTGAGAATTCAATAGGTGGCAGAGCGACTTTCCTAGCTGATACAGGTGCTATATTGGGGAAGGCGGCTCAAATCTCTACGAACTGCTACTGTAATATGTTTCTCACATAAAACAAACACTGACTGCGGTTTTTAGGTCAAATAACCTTTGTATCCCTCTACTAACCAAGACCATTAAGTATTGCCAATGTCAACCTTACTCCGTCAGCTTTTAAGTTTTTGCAATTGTTCTGCTGCGGTGGAGGAGGAGATTGAACGTGAAGCTATTGCATTGTAGATAGATTTTGCTCTTCGCTGTTTTGAAATGGACGAGAGGGGGTCCATTAGTGTTTTTGCGAAGGAGAAATATCTTGTTAATAGTGTTGCTTGTTGAGTGCTAAGTGTTGAATTATTTGCCAATCGGTCTGTAGTCTGTAGTCTATCGTCTATAGTCTGTTTCTTCCAGGCGTTTATCAGGTTAATTCCGGGGCCTTTGATATTTAGGTTTTCTTGGGATTTCCCAAGGTTCATCATTATTTGCTTCTGCGCAGATCGGGGTGCGGAGGAGGAACCATATTCGGTCCCTGGTCGGCATCGGATGCACCG
>JAJYAS010000316.1 GCA_021779415.1 Bacillota bacterium | reverse complement strand
AGTCGCTTACATTGCATTGGCCATATTCATTATCACCCACAGCAACCACCGTGCCGTCAGATTTAAGACCGAGAGTATGAGTGCAACCCGCTGCTACCGCGACAATATCGCGCCAGTTACTTACATCACATTGGCCATATTTATTATCACCCACAGCCGTCACCGTTCCGTCAGATTTAAGACCAACGGTATGCCTACGTCCCGCCGCTATGGTATTTTCAGGAATAGCTATTAGCTTGCTGTCATTTTTATTCTTCATAAGCACCTCTTTAAATTTCTGCTTTTTTATTTATTAACTCACCTATATAATCAATCAATTCCTTAACATCACACTCAGCCACAGACAGGGAAGATAACAGCCAGTCATCCGATTCCTCTGTTTCTTTGGATAAAAACATGTTATTTCCCTTACTTATAGTTTTCAGTTTTTTAAGCATCCTGCCTATGCACTGTGTGCTGTAGTTTTCCTGCCTCAAAGCTTTAATGACTCTAAGCAGCTTTATTTCGTCTTCTCCATAAACGCGATAGCCATTTTTACTTCTTGGTACTTCAAGAAGTCCATTTCTCTCCCAGTACACAATGACATTTATTGAAACCCCAAGCAGTTTTCCTGCTCCATTTCTATTTAATGAAATATTCTTTTCTTCCAGTGAATCACTATTAAGTATCTCCTGGATTACTTTCATAACCTTAAGTTCATTATTCTTTTCATTTTGTATATGTGTTAAATACTCTCTGCTTAGCTCTAAAGCCTTTTTCAAATCCCCCTGAGCTGCACTTCTTATAATATTTTGAACTTCAAACTTCATATAGCTTTTAATCGATTCGCTTCTTAATGAGATTCTTATCAATTTTATCTGCTCCAGATGTGTTTCGGTATAAACCCGGTAGCCATTTTCTTTTCTTTCAACGGGAGCTATGTAGCCCCATTGCTCATATAGCATAACAGTGTTTGGATGTATACCTATTATTCCTGCAATCTCAGAAGTACTATAGGTTTTCATTGACACACCACTCTCTTTGGTCACCCAAATACATTTCTTATTATATCATTCAACTTTAACCCTGGTACGACAGTGGAGGGTTTTGATATTATTTGCCTACAAAAGAAAAACACACTGATTCGTACCCATCATCAAGGTTAATGTTACCCTTAGATTGTGTTGGGTATAAAATACGTATAAAATAAAGGCATCAGAATTAGGTCCCGATACCTTTAAATACCATCTATAAAATTTGCGTTTTTGGGATGGAATCTTCAAAAAACCCTAATGTCATCTATGAAACGCCCTAAAAAAAACGGGTCAAATTGTGCATTTCCCATACCTCTTGCGTTGTAGTAATAAAAATAAACGTGCGATTTTCAATTCGCACGTTTATTTTCTTTCAGCTTACGTGGTTGATTTTATTATTAGAGCGACAGGTTTATTATGGTTGAACAACTGGCTTTACCCACACTTCGAGTAGCCACAGTGGGTACAAACAACACAACCGCTTTCATGGTTGATCGCCATGCCACATTCTGGGCAGGCATTTTCCGGAGCAACGTCGGCACGGGGTTTTTTTACGGCCGCCTTTTCAGGCTCAGACTTTCTTTGCCCAATAACATCAGTCTTTTTAGCCGCAGGCACTTTTTGTTGTGTACTCATTTCAACATTAGCAAAATTTATTCCGACGTCATTATATTTCTTAATTACTCGAGCGATGGCATCTGGGCAAGATGTAACATTAACCCCTTCACGCCGCATACAGGCTGGGCAACGTATCCCTTTGATCTGCTCGGTAATTGCATCGACTGATAATCCTGAACGCAGGGCAGTGGAGATCAAACGAGCGGTTGCTTCGGATTGGGATGAACAACCTCCTGCTCGCCCCGTATTCGTAAAGACTTCACAAATCCCTTTTTCATCCGCATTTACACTAACATATAGGTTTCCACACCCGATTTTTATTTTCTCCGTAACCCCTATGGTAGTGGTCGGTCGTGGACGAGGAACGACTGTGTTCGCTTCTGGGATAAACGGCATTTTAGGGATAACCTGTTCAATTGCTAGTGGGTCTTTACCTTCAACCCGCTTTTCATCCTGGCTTTGTTTCGCTGAGGTTCCCGTGGAAAGTACCTGTTCTTCCCGACTTCCATCGCGATAGACCGTCAATCCTTTGCAGTTTAATTCATCCGCCAACCGATACGCTTCAGCAATTTCTTCCCGAGTCGCGGAGTGAGCAAAATTGATCGTTTTAGAGACTGCGTTATCCGTGTATTTCTGGAAGGCTGCCTGAATTCGGATATGCCATTCAGGGGCAATCTCTTGGGCCGTGGTAAAGACTTCCTGTACCCAGTTCGGGACTTCAGCTAAGCCTAGAACCGTCCCCATTTCCGCAATCTTTTGCGTGAGTTCTTGAGAATAGAAACCGAACTCTTTGGCGAACGCTTCAAAGAGCGGATTGACTTCCACTAAAGCCGTCCCATCCATCACGGTTTTAGTGTAGGCAACTGCAAAAAGTGGTTCTACCCCACTTGAAGCTGCACAAATCATGGAAATAGTTCCCGTAGGCGCTATGGTGGTCAGCGTAGCATTCCTGAGCTTCATAACTCCGTCATAAATAGATCCCTCGTAATTTGGGAAAGTTCCCCGTTCTTCAGCTAAGCGCTGAGATTCTATGCGGGCTTCAGTTTGAATGAATTTCATCACTTTTTCTGCATACTCGACTGCCTCTTCAGTGGCATATGAGGTCTGAAGTAAAATAAGCATATCTGCAAATCCCATGACGCCTAGACCGATTTTCCGATTTCCTTTAACCACCTCATCAATAATCGGCAGGGGATATTGGTTCGCATCAATTACGTTGTCAAGGAAGCGAACAGATAATCGTGTTACTTGACTCAAACGCTCCCAATTGATAACCATTTTCCCTTCTTTTTCAATCACCATTAATTTGAGATTGATCGAGCCCAAGTTACAGGCTTCATTAGGGAGCAAGGGTTGCTCACCACAAGGATTGGTGGCTTCAATCTCTCCCAATAAAGGGGTAGGATTTCCTTGATTTAAGCGATCGAGGAAGACTATTCCAGGTTCTCCGTTTTGCCAAGCATGGTCCACAATCTTATTAAAAATCTCAGGCGCAGATAATTGGCCGACTGCACTGCCCGTATGGGGATCGATAAGGTCATAAGGGCGCTCTTCCCGAACCGCTAGCATAAACTCTTCCGTAATTCCTACGGAGATGTTAAAGTTCGTAATTTCTTTATTATCTTCTTTACACTGAATAAAATCTATAATATCCGGATGGTCGACACGGAGAATTCCCATATTGGCTCCCCGCCGGGTACCGCCTTGCTTAACTGCTTCCGTAGCAGAATTAAAAACCTTCATAAAAGAAATGGGACCGGAGGCCACTCCACCCGTTGAACGGACCATACTGTTTTTAGGGCGTAAACGAGAAAAGCTGAAACCTGTCCCGCCACCCGATTTATGAATAATTGCGGCATTCTTGATCGCATCAAAGATTTTTTCCATCGTATCTTCAATTGGCAAAACAAAACAAGCACTTAATTGACCAAGATCTCGACCTGCATTCATTAGGGTTGGTGAATTTGGCATGAACTCCAGGTTCGCCATCATCGTGTAAAATTCTTTGGCTAAGGCTTGAGTTTCTTGCTTACCCTTGCCATATTGAGTCTCTTCTATTTCAGCTACTACACTGGCGACTCTGTATATCATATCCTCCGCAGTTTCTGCCACTTTCCCATTGACCTGTTTTAGATACCGTTTTCCCAATACTACTCGGGCATTGGGCGTTAAATTAGCCTTTACCCAGCTTTTTGGTGCTTGTCCCTCGAAACTCAACTCGAATCCCCAACTTTCTTTTTACTCTTTAACCTAGCTTTTTACTATTTAGTTTTTCGCTTTTCGATAAGATCTTTTAACTCTTCCATAAAACGTTGAATGTCTTTAAACTGACGATAGACCGATGCAAAACGTATGTAGGCTACTTCGTCCAAGCTAAATAGTTGTTCTAACACAGCTTCTCCCACTTCAGCACTCGATACCTCACGCTCGTGGCTATTGCGAAGCATCTTTTCAATTCGGTAAGCAACATCCTCGATTTGTTCTCTAGAAACCGGACGTTTTTCACAAGCCCTGAGCATACCCGCCATCATTTTGGAACGCGAAAATTCTTCTCGTAGACCCTCTTTTTTTACAACTACGAGTGGAGAATCTTCAAATTTTTCGAAGGTAGTAAACCGGCGCGAACAGTAATCACATTCCCTACGCCTACGGACAGTTGTTCCTTCTTCAACCTGCCGCGAATCAAGAACTTTGGTTTCTACGTTTCCACAAAAAGGACAGTGCACAGGTTTCACCCCACAATATGTAGTATGTTTTTTATTTAACCACACTATATGTAGTGTTGTCAACTTTCATTTTCGGCATTTAAGCTCGTCCATTCTCTTTTACGCCACTTAATGTTCACGATCTCTTTATTCCTTGTTTTCTCTTAGTGAACATCTATTAATAGCTTACAAAGCTTGGTCATTTAAATTGTCAATCTGTCAAGGTTTCTATCACTCATCAATTGAACTGGAAAAGGGCAGACTAAGCATTGTAATTTCTCATAATGTATATCTGAAGAAGGAAGTGACATAATGGTGATTAAAAAATTCCCGCATGAAAAAGATCCTAATCCCAATACTAAACCTATCCCATCTCGTCCAGAAGATCAACCGAGTATGGATTCTAGAGATGGCCATGGTCTTTCAAAAGAAGAAGCCTTACGTTCAAAGAAATAATAAGTCCTAAAAAAACTGCTTCAGGTGGAGAGTTATCACTCCATCTGAAGTTTAGCTGAACTTATCCAGGGCTTAACGCCACAAAAGAAGACATCACTTCATACTATTTGAAGTGATGTCTTCTTTTACTACCGGAGTTACATAGGTTAAGCTGTCACTGTCGTTCAGAGGATACGGCTGCCTGTGCAGCAGTTACTGAACTTTCAAGTACTCGGGCCTTTTCCTTTTCCTCCTCTACTAAGTGTCGGCGTAATACTTTCCCAATGGCTGTTTTCGGCAAGGACTCAC
>JAJYAS010000315.1 GCA_021779415.1 Bacillota bacterium | reverse complement strand
AATTAAAGCACTTTACCCTGCCACAGAAGTCATTATTTTAACTGCCTATGGTAAGTTTTCCTATTCTCAGCAGGCGATTAAGGCTCAAGCCACAGATTATTTACTCAAACCGATCCAGCCCCAACAACTCATCGAGGCTGTTAAACTGGCTTTGGACAGGCTCACCCTTAAAAAGTTTCAGCCCTGCCCCGCCCTTGATTTGACAGGGCTTGAGGAGCAAGTAAGAACAGGAAATCTTAAGGAAGGTAAGCGGCAATTGACGTTACTCCTTGACCGTCTTGTGACGACTAAGCACACCTCTTTATCCGCTTTACTCAATTCCTTTGCCCTACGACTGATGGTCATTGTTGTACAGGCTACCTTATCCGCGGGTGCTGACCCTGCAAAGGTAACTTCTATAGAAAATGAGCTGGCCCAAGATTTATCCCCTGTATTATCCCTCGAAAGCGTAAAATCTTGGGGAGAGACGATGTTAGAAAAATGTATTGGTTTATTGGGTTCAAATCAACACTTTGATCAAGTCTTGATCTTAGTACGAAAAGCCATGGACTATATCGAATTGAACTATGCCAATACAATCACACTTAATTTAGTGGCAACTTATGTCCACCTCAGCCCTGCTTATCTCAGTCGGATCTTTAATGAAAAAACGGGAGTCGGTTTTGCGGAATATCTCGCCCAAGTGCGACTCAAAAAAGCGAAACAACAACTGCGCTTGTCAACGGCTACCATCGACCAAATTGCCACCGCCACCGGATTTAATTCCAGCAGTTACTTTTCCGCCATCTTCAAAAAGCATGAGGGCCTCACCCCTTCGGAATACCGGACAAATCATGGTTCAGAAACTTCATAATCAAAAGGGGCTGCAACAAACGTTTAAAAGTCTGTTGCAGCCCCTTTAATGTGATTTTTTCTCAAAACACGCTTCAATATTAGGCCTTAGGCTGGGTTTGTTCAGCGCTGCGGTCATTCAGCATCTTGATAACGACACTACCAAGGGCTTGTTCCTTTGGATCTTGGGAACCACTCCCATAAAAACCGTTGAAACTGCCACCCGCTTGGAAATCATGTCCCTCACGTCCACCCTTTGAATCTCGCTCATCCCGACCCCTTTGATTTTCAGGACCCACTTGATTCAATGAACTTGCATTTTTACTGTCCATCAGGATCGCGTATTGAGCAGGAGTAAGCATTCCATAAATTTGCTTAGCCAGATCAGACTGCGTATTAAGGTCCGTCGCCGCGGACAACCTTTCCACTAAAGGCAACATTTCCTTAGCCTGAACAGGAGTAACCTTGGCAGTAACGAAATTCTCAAGATGTATCAGATCAAGATCCACTTGACGATAAATCTGCGAACCCATTTTTGCTGAGGCCAACGCCCTAGTTTGATGAGCGTGATTAATACGGACGGCAGCACCCCCTCCGATAATCAAAACAACGATAAGTAGTAAGTACCATCTTTTCTTAACATTTTTTAGCCTTTTAATAAAACCCACACCGATCCCCCCCTTACTATTTGACCTAAGTATATCCAGCCCACCTTTAAATTCCCTTAAGAAACTAATGATATTTCAAGGAAACTCCTTTACACTGTAACTGGGGGGCGATTTAATGCGGATCTTATTAATTGAAGATGAGCCGAGGCTCTCAGAAGCCTTAACCTATATCCTGAAAAAGAACAAGTACGGAGTTGATACCGCCTTTGATGGGGAAACCGGACAAGCCATGGCGGAAACCGAGGTCTACGATCTAATCATCCTCGACCGAATGCTGCCTCGTAAAGAAGGCGTTATCCTCTTAAGAGAACTTCGCAACCAAGGTATTAACACACCCGTTCTCCTCTTAACCGCCAAAGACTCCATCCAAGATAGAATCGAGGGCCTAGATGCAGGCGCTGATGACTATCTCGTCAAGCCGTTTTCCACAGACGAACTTCTTGCTCGCCTAAGGGCCTTAGGGAGAAGACGGAGTAATCCTCCAATTCAAGACGAACAACTGACGGTCGCTGGGCTCACTCTTAAACCCCTCCACTGTGAGTTAACCAAAGAAAACGAAACGATTAAACTGACCCTGAAAGAATCTCTGCTCTTAGAACTTTTCATGCGTCATCCTGGACAAGTTATCACTAAAGAACAAATTCTAGCCCGAGTATGGGGACTCGATTCGGAAGTTGAGGCCAATAATGTAGAAATTTATGTACACTACCTGCGCAAAAAACTAAACTCACCTAAAGTGAAAATTGAGACCGTGCGGGGAATTGGGTATTGTCTTAAGGAGGACCCCAATGTTTCGTGAATTAAGACTTAAATTAACGTTAATCAATGTCGGAGTTATGGCCCTTCTCTTGCTGCTCTTTGTGATTAGCACGTTTTTTGTCATGCAAATCCAAGTCTTCAACCAATCCCAGCAATTAATGCAAATCATCGCCACTGAAGCAGGCTCAGGCGCTGTCACTAATACGCGAGAACACGACAAACACCTCGCTAAATATTTCTATCTAAAAACCGATGCCTCCGGCAAGGTCACAGAGAGTTCCTCCGACCTACCACTCACCCCAGATCAATTGTCCCCCTTAGTTGACAAGGCTTTTCACAGTCCGAATCCCAAAGGGGAAGTGGATTTACATGATGAAACCTACACTTATCTGAAGGTACCCCTCAAGCAAACTCCAGGTTTTGTTATCACCTTCGTTGACCTTGAACGAGATCGGGAAATCCTGCGCGAACTCTTACTCACGCTTTCCGTCGGCGGCCTCGTTTGTTTAGGACTCGCTTATTACGGCAGTCGATTTATGGCAGACCGAGCCATGGCCCCCATCAAAAGTTCCTGGCAACGACAGCAGGACTTCGTGGCCGATGCCTCGCACGAACTGCGCACCCCCCTGACTGTGGTTCAGGTCAACTTGGAGCTTGTGAAAGGAAACTCAGATGAAACCGTAGCCAGCCAGTCTAAGTGGTTAGACAATAGCCTACTCGAAATGAAGCGCATGTCTAAGTTAGTGGACGATCTTCTGTTTCTTGCCCGGGCGGATTCACAACAGCAAACCTTAGACCTCCAATCATTTCCCCTCAACACCGCCCTCCGCGAAGTGATTGAATCCTTCAAACCCCTGGCCCAAGCCAACGGAATTCTCCTCGAAGCTTCGCTCAACGCAGAAGGACTGTATCACGGAGATGAGAACAGGATCAAACAACTCATAGTTATCCTCTTAGATAATGCGCTTAAATACACACCCTCGGGAGGACAGATTACTCTAAGTTTACAGAACTGGGGTACTCTAGTCGAAATCACAGTCTCTGATAACGGCGAGGGCATCGAGCAAGAACATTTGGCTAAGATCTTCGAACGTTTTTACCGAGTAGATCAAGCCCGCTCCCAACAAAAAGAAGGCACAGGCTTAGGCCTGGCCATTGCAGATTGGATTATCAAAAGCCACCGCGGTCGAATCAAAGTAACCAGTTCCCCAGGAAAGGGAACCACCTTCGTGGTTAGTTTACCGAAGTGAGCTTCTTCCTGATTACCTCTTGTTTCCCATGGTCCAGCTTAATAATCTGGTCTCCAAGCATTTCTGCTTCCTGAACGTCATGGGTGACTAAAATGAACGGGATCTGCCATTGGGCCTGGAGCTTGAGTAGCTCTTGTTGAAGTGTACCCCGCGTGTCCGGGTCAAGAGCGGAAAGAGGTTCATCTAACAGCAAGAGTTCGGGCTCGGTCATTAAGGCCCGAGCGAGAGCAACTCTTTGTTTTTCCCCACCCGAAATCTGATTGGGATAGCGATTTTTGAGATGTTCAATCTTTAGCATCTCTAATACGTACGAAACAGCAAGAACTTTTTTGGGAGTACTCCCTATTTTGGGTCTCCCATAAACAACATTCTTTTCAACTGTCATATGCGGAAAAAGAGCATAATCCTGAAAAAGATACCCTATCCGCCGATTTCTAATCGGTGTATCAACCCCACGTTCAGACGAGAAGATGATCTTCTCATTGATATTGATCTCGCCCCAAGAAGGCGTCTGGAGACCAGCAAAGCACTGCAGGAGTGTCGTCTTACCAGCACCAGAGGGACCGACAAGGGCAAGAATACCATTACTTAAGGAAATATCTACTTCAAGCTCAAAGGAGGGTAACTTTTTTCTAAAATGAGCCTTGAGCATTATGCCCCACCTCCCCGCTGACCTCGTCGTGATCCTTTTTTCCATCGGTTAAGACCATAAATCACCAGAAAACTAAAGACGGTCATGATAATAACAAGTATACTTGCCTGTTGAGTGTCACCTGCATCATTGGCAAAGTATATGGCCAGAGGCATAGTTTGAGTTTTGCCCGGAATATTTCCTGCAATCATCAACGTCGCTCCAAATTCCCCCAGAGACCGAGCGAAGGCCAATACTAAACCCGCAACAATACCATTCCAAGCTAAAGGTAGGGTTATGGTGAAGAACACCCTAAGTTCTCTAGCCCCCAAAGTGCGTGCAGCCTTCTCAAGATTTTGATCAACACTTTCAATAGCAACTTTTACAGATTGATACATCAAAGGTAAAGAAACGACAGCAGCTGCTATGACTGCTCCCGTTAAGGTAAATACGATTCTAATATGGAACCATTGTTCAAGTAGCTTCCCTAAAGGACCGTTCTTTCCAAAGAATACAAGTAACATAAAGCCAATAACCGAGGGGGGGAGTACTAAGGGCAAAGTGATAATAGACTCGACAACATCTTTTCCCCAGAACTCCCGCTTGGCCATAAGGCCGGCTATCGGTATCGAAGAGCAAGTGACAATAATAACAGAGGCAAAAGCAACTTTTAAAGATAGTATGATTGGAATAAAGCTAAATTCCATAAGCTCCCCCGGAACTAGGCGGCGCCCTTCGCGAAGGCTTGGCGCCAGCCAAGTTTTTTACGTTAAGGTCTTAAACCCGTATTTTGCAAAGATTTGCTTGGCGTCTGCACTCTGTAAGAACTTGAGAAAATCCTCAGTAGCTTGTTTATTTTTAGTAGCCGCAATAACCGCTGCAGGATAAACAACGGGCTTGTAACTGGTCGCCGGGACTACAGTAACGACCTTAACTTTAGTTGACCCTTGAGC
>JAJYAS010000314.1 GCA_021779415.1 Bacillota bacterium | reverse complement strand
GATGTTTTATACTAAGTAAATGACGATGACACTATCATTAATGATACATAAGGCTGATCCGCTAAGCGCGAGGTGAAAAGTAAAACGAGGAAATGGGGAAAGAGTATGAACAAAAAATGGGCATAACAAGTGGGCAGAACGCGGCTAATTTACAGTATGTGTCAGTGAACGTTGGTTTGGATGATGGAACTAATGTGGAAATCAAAAGTGGGTTAATGGAAGGGCAAGAGATCGTTATCGGAACTAGCCCTTCCGCCACTACTACTACTTCGAAAGCTAGTTCGGGATCATTGGGCGGCGGTCCTGCTGATGGCCCTCCTCCAAATTAAAAAAATTCGCTAACTATCTTATCCCTGGGAGATGATTTATAATAATAAGGGATTTTTAAAGGGGGCGAATTTATGGATCACCGAGATTTAGTCCTGGAGGAAGACAGCGAGTTTAGATTTCATTGTCATGATGGACTGGATTGCTTTAAAAAGTGCTGCCGGGACATTAATATCTGTCTCACGCCTTATGATGTCCTGCGGATGAAAAATTTCCTGGGTCTTTCTTCAGGAGAATTTTTGGAGAAATATACCCTTAAAGTACCTGTGCATCACTCCGGCTTTTCCATTGTACAAATCAAGATGTCCGAGGAGGATAACCTAAAATGTCCCTTCATCACACCAAAAGGATGCCAGGTTTACCGGGAGAGGCCTTGGGCCTGCCGGATTGCGCCGGTGGACATGTTGGGCGATGGAAAATACTCTTTTGTTTTTGAAAGTTCCCGCTGCCACGGGTTAAATGAGACAAAGTCACAAACCATAAAGGAATGGGTTCTTGACCAGGGTTTAGAGATCTACAAAGAAATGGAACAGGGGTTTAGCGAGATACCTAAACACTTAAAACTCACCGTCAACCGGGAAACTGATGAAGAAATTATTAAACTTTCCTTTATGGCCTGCTATGATCTGGACAAATTCAGAAATTTTATAATGAATAACCCTTTCCTGTACGAAAAAATGAATTTAAATGAGGACATATCAGACCGAATCAAGTACGATGACGTTCAGTTAATGAAATTTGGGTTTAAGCTGCTATCTTTGGGACCCGACCGGTTAAAAGACCTGTCAACAGGCGGGTTATATTGATATAAACATTAATTCGCGAGAGACTCAAAAGATTTGTAAAAGCCAGAATTAAAAAAATATTTAAATTTATTGACAACTATGCTAAAATAGCACTGAAGGATTATTAGCAAAATACGACATCATTTAACACAGTTATTTAATTTGTATATAAAAAAAATATATAAGCTATTTTTTCTGGAAATTATTCTGAAAAAGGCAAAATGCCTGAAAAGGTGTGACGCAAAGCCATGGGTCTACAGCAGTAAGATACTGCCATGATTGCCAGGTTGCCGGAGAGGAAATTTGAGCTCCTGCCGGGACTAAGTATCTCTGGTATGGAGTTCTTTTTGGTTTAATAACTTTTAATTCAACTAGGGAGGTTGAAAGGGTGGATACAGTTGTCCTACAGTTACGTAAGGCCAGAGAAGCTAAAGGAATGGAGCTGAAAGAGGTTGAGGAAATAACTAAAATTCGCAGTAAATATCTAAAAGCATTGGAAGAAAGGGACTACTGTGTCCTTCCCGGTGGAGTTTACACGGTAGGATTTTTGCGTTCTTATGCTCGTTTCCTTGACTTAGATGCAGATAAGATAGTTAATGCATTTCAAATGAAAGTAACTGCGACTCAATTAGAAACCACGTCCGATAAAACTACTCAAGAAACAAATAGGTTGCATCGAGGGCAATCTTTAGTAATGAAGATTTCACAATTGTCGAAAGAGGTAGGTTTGCTATTTAAGTTCTTAAAGATAAATAGGATATAGTCAAAAGAATATGAAAAGAAATGATTCTATTATGGCAGTCCGAAAGGGCTGTTTTTTTGCAATTTTCGGCATTAGCCGAACGTTCCTATAAAAATAGATATTAATGTTCGATTATCTATTGACCTTAATGTAACCTTCTTGTAAAATGAACTTATCCAAATTTCATAGGAGTTCATATAACCGCGGTGATATGGTCCGCAAGTTTCTACCAGGCTGCCGTAAATAGCCTGACTATGAGCGAAAGTGTACCTAGGGCAATTGACTTATTTTCTTTGTCCGAGTGGTACAGATTTGATTGAGCAATCAAATTACACCGAAGGGATAAAAGCCCAGGCGGGTAGGTTTCACTCTGATTAAAGGGTGTAATCTGCCCAAGCCTGGGTTTTTGCTATAGAAAAGGATTAAGGGCAGGAGTATTTGATGAGGGTAAGAGTAATGATAAGAGAAATAGTATGAGAAAGAGGGGGCGAAAAATAGATGAGTCAAGTCGGGGTTATTATGGGAAGTGATTCAGATTATAAAATCATGGAGGAGTCCATGAAAATCCTCCGTGAATTTGAGCTTGATTTTGAGGTTAAGATTTCTTCTGCTCATAGAACATTGGAAAGAACTGTGGAATGGGTGAAAGGTTTTGAAGCCCAAGGCGGAAAACTAATCATCGCGGCGGCAGGTTTAGCGGCTCATTTACCCGGGGTTGTAGCGGGGGCAACAATCTTACCTGTCATTGGTGTTCCTCTGAGCAGTGGTGCCATGGCAGGAATTGACGCTCTTTACTCCATCGTGCAAATGCCGCCAGGAATTCCGGTTGCAACGGTTGGCATTGGTGCGGCACGCAATGCAGCGTTGCTTGCGGTACAGATCCTTGCCATTCAGGATAAACCTTTAAGTGCTAAGGTTAAAAACTATCGGGCTCAGATGCAGCAGGATATCGAGGCGAAGGATGAAGCGTTGCAAAAAAAGGTAAGTGAAGGGATAAAGGGGACTAACGCATGATTGAGCGGTATACACTGCCCGAAATGGGTAGGATTTGGACTGACGAACATCGTCTGGAATTATGGTTGAAGATCGAGATTGCGGCGTGTGAAGGGTGGGCCAAGCTAGGAAAGATTCCGAATGAGGCGGTTGAAGTTATTCGTGAAAAGGCTTCTTTTTCGTGGGAAAGGGTACAGGCTATTGAAGAAGTAACCCAGCATGATGTGTTAGCATTCTTGACTAATGTTGCCGAAAATGTAGGAGATGAAGCAAAGCACATTCATCTAGGCCTAACTTCTTCAGATGTTCTTGATACAGCGCTGTCCCTGCAATTAGTAGAAGCATCCGATATTTTACTTTCTAAAATGGCGGGATTGGAAACCGTTCTTCGCCGCCGAGCGTTAGAGCATCGGGATACGATTATGATGGGGCGAACACATGGGATTCACGCTGAGCCTATTACCTTAGGGTTGAAGTTTGCGTTGTGGTACGACGAAATTGGACGTCAAAAGAAACGCCTAGCCTTCGCCCGGGAGGAGATACGGGTTGGGAAGATTTCTGGTGCTGTGGGAACGTTCGCCAATGTAGATCCTCAAGTTGAAGCGCATGTTTGCCAAGTACTTCAGTTAGAACCAGCTCTGATATCGACTCAGATATTACAACGTGATCGACATGCCTTTTTTATGACAACCCTGGCAGGAATTGCTAGTTCACTCGATAAAATGGCGACCGAGATTCGCAACTTACAGCGAACCGATGTCCATGAAGTGGAAGAAGCTTTTGGAAAAGGGCAGAAAGGCTCATCGGCAATGCCTCACAAGAAAAATCCGATTACTCCGGAGCGGATTTGCGGCATGGCTCGGGTTATTCGTGCGAATGCCCAAGTTGCTTTGGAAAACGTGGCTTTATGGCATGAACGAGATATCTCTCATTCCTCAGCGGAACGGATGATTCTACCTGATAGCACGATCGCTCTTGACTATATGCTCCATAAAATGACCCAGCTCATGGACCGATTGGAAGTATTTCCGGAGCAAATGAAGGTTAACATTGATAAGGGATTTGGTTTGATTTTTTCTCAACGAGTCATGCTGGCCTTAGTGGAAAAGGGCGTCAGTCGTGAAACGGCCTATGCTTTGGTGCAACGCAATGCTATGGAAGCTTGGAATACTAAAGAGCAATTTCAAAGCTTGATCAGTAGAGACCCTAGCATACGGGAATATTTAAATGAAGAAGAAATTAACGACCTGTTTGATTATGCTTACCATACCAAACACGTAGTTGATATATTTGAGCGTTTAGGCCTTGTTTAATAATGAAAGGGGAAAAGGATTATGGAAAAGTTAGCATTAAGGTATGAGGGAAAAGCGAAGAGAGTTTATGATACTGATCAAAGTGACTATTTCTGGGTAGCTTACAAAGATGACGCGACGGCTTTTAATGGCGAGAAAAAAGGACAAATTGTGGATAAGGGAGAAGTCAATAACCAGTTATCTGCACTCTTTTTTGAAGAAATCGAAAAAGCTGGCATCCCAACCCACTTTGTTCGACTGTTAAGCGAGCGGGACATGCTTGTGCGTCGCCTAGACATGATTCCTCTCGAAGTGGTTGTACGTAATATTGTGGCAGGAAGCTTAGCAAATCGCCTTGGCGTAGAGGAGGGCTTTATTCTCTCCCGACCGGTTGTGGAATTATATTATAAAGATGATAAATTGGGAGATCCGATGGTTAATGAATCGCATGTCGCTGCGATGGGTTGGGCTAGTGTTGAGCATGCGCGTGAGATCCAAACTTTAGGCTTTAGAATTAACGAGATCCTAAAGAAGATCTTAGGAAAAGCAGGAATCGACCTGATTGACTTTAAACTTGAGTTTGGGGTTGCCGATGGAAAGGTTCTTCTAGGAGATGAGATATCTCCAGATACATGTCGTTATTGGGATAGTGAAACTCGTGAGAAACTAGATAAGGATCGCTTCCGCCGGGATCTCGGACGAGTGGAAGAAGCTTATCAGGAAGTCTTTCGCCGAGTTAAGGCTGCTCTTGTTTAAAGAAAAGGTTAAGCTAAATAAATCAATATGTATAAATCAGGATGCGCGTAAATCCGGGTATAGGGAGATTAAAACGCAATCTAACTAAGTGGGAGAGGAGGCCGGAAATGTTCAGATTTGGAGAGGATAAACCGAAAGAAGAATGTGGCGTCTTTGGAATTTACGCTCCCGACCAGGAAGTTGCTCGTTTAACCTATTATG
>JAJYAS010000313.1 GCA_021779415.1 Bacillota bacterium | reverse complement strand
TTAATATCGATGGGTCGATGACCATTGAGGACAATGGGCGTGGGATTCCGGTTGACATACATTCGGTTAAGAAGATTGCAGCAGTAAGACTAGCTTTTGAGACGTTACACGCGGGAGGTAAATTTAGCGGGGACACCTATAAAACGTCCGGGGGGTTACATGGCGTTGGTGCAAGTGTGGTTAACGCTTTGTCTGCTTATTTGACAGTTGATATAAAACGGGGTGGAAAATGCTATCGGGTGGAGTATGTCAACGGGGGGCAGCTCAAGTCAGATCTTCACGTCATTAGGAAAAAAATAACAGGCACAGGTACAACGGTCATTTTCAAACCAGATCCCTTGATTTTCAAAGAAACTACCGTTTTTAAATATGATACACTGCGTAGTCGTTTGATGGAGCTTTCTTTTCTTAACAACGGTCTAACGATTTTCCTGAGCGATCAACGTGGGGAAACCAAATCGGAAACTTTTTGTTCTCAAAATGGAATTATTGGATTCGTAGAGCACTTAAGCAAAGAATCGGCTGTTTCGCCAGTTCACAAGAAACCGCTTTATTTTAAAGGAGAAAAAGATGATGTGATTGTGGAGTGTGCTCTGCAGTATACTGACGGAGATGACGAATCCCTGCATTCTTATGTCAACAATATTCCGACGGATGAGGGAGGTACTCATGAGTCAGGTTTCCGAACGGCATTAACAAAGGTCTTTAATAACTACGGTAGGAAAAACAATATCTTCAAAAAAGATGAAAATCTAATTGGGGATGATCTTAAGGATGGCTTAATTTGTGTACTATCACTCAAGGTTAAAGATCCACAATTTGAAGGTCAAACCAAGACGAAACTTTCCAATATGGAAGTTGAGGGGATTGTCCAATCGCTAACCAATGAGGGGATCACTCAATTCTTTGAGCAAAATCCATCTGTCGCTAAAGATGTCATTAATCGGACGTTGACAACATGCTTGGTAAGACTCGCTGCGAAGAAAGCCAAGGAGTTGAAGAAAAAGGCTCGGGATGCCGAGGTTAAGGCCTTAAGTGGCAAGCTTGCTGCCTGTAGCGGGAAGGATAAATCTCGCAATGAACTTTTTCTAGTAGAAGGGGATAGTGCAGGCGGTTCAGCTAAAATGGGGAGAGATCGACGATTTCAGGCTATTCTTCCCTTACGGGGAAAAGTGATTAACACTTACCGTGCAAAGATTGATAAAGTCTTGGAAAATGAGGAAATCAGGAGTATTATCACAGCTGTTGGCTCGGGAATTGGTAAAGAGTTTGATTTAGAGAAGGGTAATTATGCTCGAATCTGTATTATGACGGATGCTGACATTGATGGAGCTCACATTCGCTGTCTTCTGTTGACGTTTTTTTACCGCTATATGAAACCTTTGATTTTGAGTGGCAGAGTCTATATTGCGCAATCTCCTTTGTATAAAGTGGAAAAAGAACGAGGCAAAATTATACGTTATGCATTTGATGACAACGAACTGAAGAAAGAACTTAAAGACTTGGGAAAGACGGCCAAGATTTCACGCTATAAGGGACTTGGGGAAATGAATCCTGAACAGCTTTGGGAAACCACTCTCAATCCAGTGAATAGGCGCATGGTTCAAGTGACGATCGATGATCTTTTGGAAGCTGAGCGTAAGCTCAGAATCCTTATGAGTGAGCAAGTAGAACCACGGCGGGATTTTCTGATGGAGAATATTGTCTTTACTGACGATGATATGTAGAGTTTTGGAGGGAGTTATATCCAATGAGTGTAACAGAAGATAACATCAGTCAGCGTCCACTCGAAGATGTTTTACCAGAATCGTTCTTGGGCTATTCCAAACATGTTATATTGCAACGAGCTGTTCCGGATGTCAGGGACGGGCTAAAGCCGGTTCATCGCCGAATTCTATATTCTATGGACGAAATTGGGATGCATGCGGATAAGCCGTACAGCAAGTCAGCTCGGCTAGTAGGGGACTGCATGGGAAAGTACCATCCCCACGGTGATTCGTCGATCTATGATTCAGCGGTCCGAATGGCTCAACCCTGGGCAACACGATATCCTATGGTGGATGGCCAGGGGAATTTCGGTTCGATCGATGGAGATAATGCGGCTGCTATGCGTTATACAGAAATGAGAATGACGCCTTTATCCCAACTCATGACTCAAGATATTGAGAAAAACACAGTTCTTTTCAAAGCAAACTACGATCAACGGCTTAAAGAGCCCGTCGTTCTCCCCAGCCCTTTTCCAAATCTCTTAGTCAATGGAGGTTCAGGGATTGCGGTCGGCATGATGTCTAATATGCCTCCTCATAATTTGCGTGAAGTGGTAGCTGGTGTGATTCTTCAAATAGATAATCCCCGTATTTTAGTGGATGAACTCTTAGAAAAAGTGAGCGGGCCGGATTTTCCGACCGGTGGACTGATTATCGGTACAGAGGGTATTGTTAATGCGTACAAAACCGGACGCGGAAAGGTGACGATGCGTGGTAAGGCAATAATAGAACAAGGTAAAAATGGCAAAAGCCTCATCGTAATCACTGAGATTCCGTATCAAGTGAATAAATCAACCCTGGCTGCCAAGATTGAGACACTGGCAGATCTGGGTAAAATTGAGGGAATAAGTGAGGTCAGAGATGAATCTGATCGAGAAGGGATTCGGCTTGTCGTGGAATGCCGCAAGGAAATCGATCCGCTAAAGATTTTGCGTCTTCTATATAAACATACCCAGTTGGAAGATACCTTTGGGATTATTAACTTAGTGATCACGGCGGAAGGCACTCCAAAGATTTTGGGACTCAAAGATATCAACGCGGCTTTTATTCAACATCGCAGAATTGTGGTTACGAAGCGCACGGAATTTGATTTAGAGAAGGCACGCTTAAAAGCGCACATTTTGGAAGGATTAGTCATCGCTATCAATAACCTGGATGAAGTGATTGCCCTTATTCGTTCTAGTAAAACCCCGTCTCTAGCCAAGGCAGGTCTTATTACCCGTTTTGAACTATCCGAGGTCCAAGCACAGGCCATTTTGGATATGAGACTCCAAAACTTAACGAACTTTGAATTGGATAGCATTAAGAAGGAACATGCAGAAGTATTAAAACTCATCGCAGAGTTGGAAGGTGTTCTGGCGGATGTGAACAAGGTTTACGAGATCATCAAAAAGGAACTTAAGGAAATTGCTGATAAGTACGGAGATGATCGGCGTACACTCATTCTGCCTGAACATATGAGAGATCAACTTGATCTGAGTTCCTTTGAGGAAGACGAAAGTCTTATCGAAGTCATGCTTACTAAGAATGCATTTATTAAAAGGATGGCCTTCCAAACAAAGAGAAAGAAAGCGAATGCTCTCATCTGTGCATTTAAGGATGGTGATACCTTAGCGGAGAGGGTCATGTGCACTGACAAGGACACGCTTTACTTCTTTACTCATACTGGAAGGTTCTACAGCATTAGTGCGAAAACCGTTCCCGAAGTTGGGAATAAAGATAAAGGAGGACCCTTAACCAATTTATTCCCGTTGCCGATGGGGGAAAAAGTAGTCGCTATTCTCCCTATTAAAGAGGCGCCGGAAGAGCTATACTTCGTATTTGTTACGAAGGCTGGACAAGTCATGCGGAGTCCAGCGAGTGATTTTATACACGCCCGCTCTTCGGAATCTATGGGGCTTAAAGAGGGGGATGAAGTCGTCAAAGTGTTCTTGAGTGATGACCAAGGGGAATTATTCATAGCTACCTATAAAGGACAGGCGATTCGTTATCCCGTGACGGAAATTAACCCTATGGGTCGTAAATCACGTGGGGTCAAAGGAATGGCTGTAGGCAAAGAAGATTGGATTGTCGATGCCTTAATGCTGAGCAGTTCAGTGGCAAATTCCTTAGGGGATCTAGTGACAGTTAGTGAAGGGGGATTTCTGAAACGTACATCGTTTGGAGAATACAACCCCCAAGGTCGGGCAGGAAAAGGGATTACTATTGGTAAGGTGGATTCGGAAAAAATCGGTTTTATTACAGGTATTGCACAGGTTCAGGATAATGATATATTAAACGTTATCCAAGTCAGTGGAACTGTAACTAAAATTGAGATGAAGAGCGTTAAAGCAGATTTGAAAACAAAAGTAGGGATACAATGCGTCCCTGTTTTATTGGGTGATTACACGGTTAAGATAATCCAAGAGCAGGTCAAAGGAACTAGTTTATAATCTCTAGACAACTAGTTTTGCTTCCCACAGAAACTTATGTTTGAATAAAGAAGTTATTGAAATAACATAATAGACGAAAGTGGGTTTAAGCGGAGGTATTTAGAAATGGAGATTTTTGATATAACAGTTAACGGGTCAGGCTATGATCAGGAATACAACTTCAATAATTATGCATTAACTCTTGTTTACAAAAATAACGAAACAGAGAAAGTTGTTAGAGCAAACTTACGCTATTATCCTAGAGAAAACGAATGGGATCTGAATCCGATATTTCACGAGTATACAGAGGATGAGAAACAAAGTATGATTGAACAAATTCTTAAGAGCGAAAATTTCAGATCTGCTTTCGAAACGACAACAAACCATTTGGAAGGATAGGCGATTCAAGCCGGATGGACGCAAGACGGGGACGGTTCTTGACTTGCGTCAAGAACCGTCCCCAAAAAACCTCCAATAATTTTAGTGGTTTCTTCCTTTTGTTTGCGTTCTGTAAACTGAGCGATACAAGGAACACACTCAGATCGACTGTCGATTAAGCTCTACCTACGTAATGGGAGTTGGGGTAAATTCCCATTAGGTTAGAGTAAATAATAAGTTGACAGCATACAACGAAAATGGTATTATAACTGAGCGCCACAAAGACGCACATTGATTGAACGAGTAAGGGGTAAAAGCTACGAGCTAGTCAATCAATACGAAGCAAATTAGTGATTGACAACGAGAGTTGAAGATGCTAAGATGTAGATCCGGCCCAAACGGGCTAAGATAATCCATGGTCTTTGAAAACTAAACAACAAGGACAGCCAATGAGAGAAACTCGCAAGAGTTTCGCAAGAAACAAAGAGCAAGTCATCATCTTCTACGAAGAAGTTGAAATAACTTTTTTGGAGAGTTTGATCC
>JAJYAS010000312.1 GCA_021779415.1 Bacillota bacterium | reverse complement strand
TCGCCGTGGAAATGGACCCCAGCCTGGTTAACGAGGAGGATCTTCTCGCTAAAATAAAAGACCTGGGGTATGCTGCCCGAAACGAAGACAGCGGAAAACAACAATTCAAAGTTGGCGGGATGACCTGCGCAAACTGTGCTTTGGCAATTGAAAAAAAACTTAAGGGTACTCAGGGGATCCAGAATGCTACGGTTAATTTAGCAAGTGAAATGGTGACAGTGGACTTTGATCCAGGGGTTGTCACAATCAATGAGATCTATGCACAAGTTCGGGATGCTGGGTATACTCCCATCGAAAATGAGGATGGGAATCAAGACGATCGTACGGCAATCCATCAACGCAATTGGCTTATTTTCAGTGCGGTTCTTTCGTTGCCGATTATGCCGATTATGTTTCTACCCATGTCAAGGCCCTTGATGTATACGATGTTGATTCTGGCGACGATTGTTCAGTTTACCGCTGGTTGGACATTTTACCGAGGTGCTTATCACGCCTTAAAGAACCGCTCCGCCAATATGGATGTCTTAGTGGCTCTAGGGATTACAGCAGCATATGGATATAGTTTAATGACGACAGTTCATATGTTTTTTCCAACCTTCTTCTTTGCAGGTCCTAATTTCTTTGATACCTCGGCCTTGTTGATTACCTTTGTGCGTTTTGGGAAATATTTAGAAGCTAAAGCAAAGGGGAGAGCAGGGCAAGCCTTAAAAAAACTGTTAGAGTTACAAGCCGATAAAGCGCATCTCTTAGTTGATGGTGAGGTCAGGGAAGTTTCCGCTTCGGATCTAAAAATCGGGGATATCGCCCTTGTCAAATCTGGAGAAAGGATACCCGTCGATGGTGAGATCATCGAGGGACAAGCTAGTATCGACGAGGCGATGCTAACTGGAGAATCCATTCCCGTTGATAAGAGGGTTGGGGACTTAGTGATCGGAGCTACGATTAATCGTTCGGGTAGTATTAAGGTTAGAACCACCAAAACTGGCAAAGATACCATTCTGGCTGGGATCATTAAAATGGTCGAAGATGCTCAAGGAGTTAAACCGCCGATCCAAAGACTGGCGGATGTGATTTCTAATTACTTTGTTCCGACGGTTGTTTTGTTGTCGCTGCTGACGTTTATAATTTGGTATTTGGGGTTGCATAGCTCGTTCGTGTTTGCTTTTACAGCGGCCATTGCAGTCTTGGTCATTGCTTGTCCTTGTGCATTGGGATTAGCTACTCCAACGGCAATCATGGTGGGCAGCGGGGTAGGTTTAAACCGAGGGATCTTATTTAAATCTGCAGCCGTACTGGAGAGCATTGCTCACTTACAGGTGATTGGTTTTGACAAGACAGGGACGTTGACAAAAGGAACTCCCGAAGTGACGGAGGTCGTTCCCTTTGGGGCTTTTACAAGACAAGATGTTCTTAAAATTGCTGCTGCAGGTGAAAACCCTTCGATTCATCCGTTGGCTCAAGCGGTAGTGGCTAAGAGCAAGCAAGAACAGCTTGAAATTAAAGATGTTGAAAATTATCGTGAAGAGGCCGGGTATGGCGTCACGTGCACGTATGACGGGCAAACCTTACTGATTGGCAATATTAAGTTGATGCATTCCAATAATGTTGAGGTCCAAGAATCAGAACAGGATTTCCTGCGTTTGGCTGAGGCGGGAAGAACAACCAGCTTTATTGCCCTCGACGGTCGTGTCATTGGACTCATCGCTCTAGCGGATGTGGTTAAGGACAGTACTAAAGAAGCCATTGAGCGCTTGCATAAATTAGGTTTAAAGACGTTTATGATCACAGGAGACAATAAGAAAGTGGCCAATGTCGTGGGAGAGCAGGTTGGGATTGATGACGTGATCGCCGAAATTTTGCCTCAAGAAAAGATAAGTATTATTAAGAAATATCAAGAACTTGGGTATAAGGTAGCTATGGTGGGGGATGGGATTAATGATGCACCAGCGCTAGCCCAAGCTGATGTTGGTATTGCAATCGGTTCAGGCACGGATGTGGCTAAGGAAACCGGGGATGTGGTATTAGTCCGCAACGACCTGTTAGATGTCGAGAGGGCGATTCGATTAGGGCGAAAAACCCTAGCTAAGATCAAGCAAAATCTGTTCTGGGCTCTAATTTATAATGCTATTGGTATCCCGATTGCAGCGGGTGTTCTTTACCCGATTACTGGTGAGCTTTTGCCGCCCGAATGGGCTGGGTTGGCTATGGCCTTTTCATCCGTTTCCGTAGTGACCAATTCTATCTTTTTGAGACGGTATGATAAACAATTAGAAGATTAGTCGTTATAGTTCTAAGAGAAAACTTCTAAAGAGGTAGTAAGGTTTCCTTTGTGGGCAGATAGGTGCCTATGAGAGGATAGCAATAAAATAGTATGAACAAGAGAGGTGAATAAAAATGAACCCAACAATCCTTAAAGTTGAAGGAATGACTTGTAATCATTGCAAAATGCGAGTTGAAAAAGCCCTGCAGGCAGTTAGTGGCGTTGAAAGCGTGAAAGTTGATCTGGCTGCTAAAGAAGCAGTTGTAACGGGAGAGACTGAGCGCGCAAGTCTTGTAAAAGCGATCGTAGATGCAGGTTATTCTGCAGAGTGAGGATGAATACATCACCTTTGGATAAACTAATCTGGGGGTGATGGTCTTGCCAAGAAATGATGGCAATAAAGACAAGAATGAGGAACTAAAAAAAATCGAGTTAACACTTCGCAATATCCACAAGAATGAAGACTTCCTAGCGGAAAATGCTGAGGAACTTTCCGCTCACCAAATTAAGGATGTCAAAGCGCATTTAGCATCCAAGAAGAAACATCTTGAAGAAACCGATGGTACAATTAAATAGGAGCAATTGCTCCTATTTTTTTTAAAAAAAAATAATAAGAGGGATATCTTTCGATATCCCTCTTATTTCAAGGTCTTGGTTTAACCATTCGTAATAACAAGCTGCTATTAGATCCTGGTTCCACCTTTAAGATGTTCTTCTGCAAATTGAATCATCCGTTTGGTCATTTGGCCGCCGACGGAACCGTTTTCACGGCTTGTGCGGTCACCGCCTAATTGAAGGCCCATCTCATTTGCTACTTCATACTTGAACTGATCCAATTGTTGTGAAGCTCCTTTTGCTGCTGGGGTATTAGTGTTTCTTTCTCCTGCCATGTTTAGGAACCCTCCTTTATATTTATGATTGTGTACTGGAACATTCTTATTATGTCTTCGACTAATTTTATTACTCAGGTAATTATTGCTACAATATAAAGAGGTTTCCTTTTCTTAATTTTACAATAGTCTTGTATTAATAAATTAAGACTTTTAGTTTATCGGTATGGTTGAATTTAGTTAACATAAGGTTTAAAATATTCTTTATAGAAAGAACGCTAGCCAAGAGAGTTATGGAGGGTTTTAAATGACGTTGAAAATGAAGGAACCAGTTAATACTTGGACTCATTTTATTTTGTTCATGGCTGCTATTGTTGGACTCGTATTCCTAATTCTATTGAGTAAAAACAATACTTCCAAACTTATTACAATGACAGTTTATGGTGTGAGTATGATAATGCTGTATGGGGCTAGCTCACTTTATCATTGGGTGAAAACCACGCCTCAAAAAGAGCTTATATTAAAAAAGGTAGACCATATCGCTATTTATTTTCTGATTGCTGGCTCCTATACACCTGTTTTTTACTATGGTTTAGAAGGAGCATGGCGGTGGGCTATGCTTGCAACGGTTTGGATTTTGGCTATTATTGGCATGGCTCTCAAGATTTGGTTTATCCATGCACCCCGATATGTGTCGTCAGCTTTTTACGTCTCGCTAGGTTGGATTGCCTTAGTTCCGTTTTTACAACTGATCAAGAATTTGCCGATGGGCGCGATCATACTTATGGCGGTTGGTGGAGCTGTTTACACTATGGGTGCAGTAATTTATGCGACCAAGATTTTTGATTTTTTCCCTAAACGTTTTGGTTTTCATGAAGTCTTTCATCTGTTTATTGGGGCGGGAAGTATAGTGCATTATATTATGGTTCTTATTTATATTGTCCCATTGACAGCGTGAAGGAGTGGCAAATGCCACTCCTTCAAATGTTTTCAATACAATAGTCTGCTGCCTCCTCGGCACTTAAATCTCCATAAACGAGTTTCATTAATCCAGGGTAATATGTGTCAAAGCCAAGTACACCATTCCAAACGATATTAAGGACTTGGTCTTGTGAGGGCTCGGCATCTGATAAATCAAGGAAGGTGCGGTATCGGATTTCTCCAGTATCCATGTCCATTTCGAAATTGCCGTTAACAAGCTCGTAGTTAATGCGACTCATAAAATCGCATACTTCAAGGCGTTTAGAATAGGGAATCTTTTGATTGATATGTGTATTGCATAGTAAGGATTCTTGCTCTTCATCGACAAGAAGGAATGCGTTAAAATTCGTGTTAATACCACGAATTTCAAGTTTAATGATCCCATTCTTGTCGTCAAAATCGAATTCCCAACCGTTTTGGCTTAGAATTTCATAGAGAACACGAAACAAGGACATAGATCAATCCTCCTATATCTACATTTATTGTTACAAATTCCACATCAGTTAGGCAATTCCTTCTCATAACATGACCTTAAACTAAATTTTAAAAATACTTTTTTAATTAAAGGTTTTAGATGGAAAGACAACGAACTTATGATATGAAAGATATCTCCTAGGAGGAGTTAAATTGAACTCACTTAAACATCAAATTCTATTGTTAATGATTGGTTCACTAATCATTTTGGCAGTAAGTTTTATTTTCGTAGTTGGTTGGGACATGCGGCAAAGGGCAGTGGATGCTGCAATTGTTAAAGCAAAATCTGATTTGGCAACGTGTATCGAGATTATTGATCTTAAGTACACTGGCCCTTGGCATATACAAGACGGGATGTTGTACAAAGGTGCAAATCAGTTATCTTATCAAACAGAACTTGTGGATCATTTATCTGAGCTAACCGGTGACACAGTGACTTTATTTCTCCGAGATACTCGCATTGCAACGACTGTGCGCAGTGACAATGGAGAACGGGCTATTGGCACAAAAGTAGCTGATTCTGTAGCTCAAACCGTCTTAAAAAATGGTCAGGTTTACCTT
>JAJYAS010000311.1:3368-5121 GCA_021779415.1 Bacillota bacterium | reverse complement strand
ACCTGACGGCTACGGCCGCCAGTTCCACTCAAATCAATCTAACTTGGGACCCTGTTAGCTATGCGATGTACTATTATGTATATAGAGCGACCTCTTCTACAGGAACGTATACTAATATTTCTACCATAACCACTTGTAATTTCTCAGACACCTCAGTGTCAGTTGGTACTACTTACTATTACAAGGTTCAGGCTGTCAACAGTTTTGGCTCAAGCTCGTATTCCTCGAAAATCTCAGCCAATACGACTGACTCTGTCGGCGATTTATCGGTTCCGACAGCTCTTACAGCCACGGCCGTTAACTCCACTCAAGTTAACCTGACGTGGGAGGCAGTCAGTAGTGCCATTTACTATTATGTATACAGATCAACCTCTGCCTCAGGAACCTATACCCTGATTGGGACTTCAACTAGCGCTCAATATAATGACACCTCTATCTTGATAGAGGACACCTATTACTACAAAGTTAAGGCAACCAAGGGTTCTGATTCAAGTTCTTATTCATCGGTAGCCTATGCGACCACTTCTCAGCCAGACGATGTCCCAAACGCCCCAGCAGCCCTGACTGCTACACTCGTTAGTTCCTCCCGAATCGATCTTACTTGGGACCCTGTTAGTTTTGCGACGTCTTATTATGTGTATAGGGCAACCTCTTCTACGGGAACCTATTCAAATATAGCCACAGTCACAACCCCAAATTATTCAGATCTCGCAGTATCCTTGGCTACCACTTATTACTACAAAATTAAAGCAGTTGACAGTTTTGGTTCTAGCGATTATTCCCCGCAAGCGTATGTTAATACTGCTGATTATGAAAGCACTTTGTCTACGCCGACAAATGTTAAGGCAACAGTGGTTCGTGCTACTCAAATCTACTTGAAATGGGATACTGTTAGTAATACTACTTACTACTGTGTATACAGGTCAACCACTTCTTCTGGAACTTATTCCAAAATTGGTACTACAGTAAACACCAATTATTCAGACGCCACCCTCTCGGCAGATACCACTTATTTTTACAAAGTTAAAGCCGTCAATAGTTCTGATTCTAGTGCGCTTTCCTCTAAAGTCTATGTCACAACCTCCGATCCGGACGATGTTCCAGCCATCCCTACTGGCCTGGCTGCGACAGTCGCTAGTTCCACCCAAATAGACTTAACTTGGGAACCGGTCACTTACGCAGTTGCCTATTATGTATACAGATCAACCTCTGTTTCTGGGACTTACACCAGTGTTGCGGCGGTAACTACCAATAATTTTTCTGATACCTCCGCTGCGGCCAATACCACTTATTATTACAAAATCCAGGCCTATGATGACTATGGTACAAGCTCTTATTCTGCAAAGGTCACTGCCAACACAGCTGATGTTAGCAGTGACTTGTCGGCACCGAACAATCTAACGGCTACGGTTGCCAGTCCAACTCAAATTGACCTAGCTTGGGATATGGTTGGTAATGCGACGTCTTATTATGTGTACAGGGCAACCTCTTCTGCTGGAACTTATGCCAATATCGCGACCGTAACCACCACCAATTATTCAGATTGCAACCTATCCTTGAATACGACCTATTATTACAAAGTCCAAGCCATCAACAGTGCCAGCTCAAGCTCCTATTCTTCAAGCATCAATGTGTCGACTTCCAATACCAACGCAGGTACTGCATCTCAAATCCCATCTGAACGATTAGCTGGGACAGACATGTATGAAACGTCTGCAGAGGTTGCCAAATCAGGATGGCAAACGTCATACTT
>JAJYAS010000311.1:0-3358 GCA_021779415.1 Bacillota bacterium | reverse complement strand
CATTATAGTCAGTGGAGAGAATTTTTCGGATGCTTTATGCAGTGCTCCACTTGCCCTAAAATATAATGCGCCCTTATTACTCACGTCAAAGAATACCTTGAACGATCAAACAAAGACTCAACTTTCACGTTTAAAGGTGAAAGAAGTTAAGATTATAGGCGGAGTCGGTGTAATTTCAAGCGCAGTTGAACAAAGCATAAAAAACATGGGAATAAGCGTAACAAGGATTGCAGGAAATGATCGTTACGACACTTCGCTCAAAATTGCTCAATCGATGGGACAATTTACTCAAGCAGTCATTGCCAGTGGCGATACTTTTCCGGATGCTCTATCAATTGCTCCCATTGCAGCCATGAAAGGAATCCCAATCCTCCTGACGCCTAAAGACAGCTTGCCGGATGGCTTAAAGTCCTACTTAGCAAAAACGGTTCAGAGTACCTATGTTGTCGGGGGGACTGGAGTTGTCAGTGATTATGTACTTAAGCAACTTCCATCTCCGAAACGGCTCAGCGGGATAGATCGATATGAAACAAACATTAGTATCATTAACGAATTCGCGAATGTCCTTGATTTCGGGAAGTGCTACGTTTCCACCGGTGAACAGTTCGCGGATGCATTAGCGGGTTCAGCTTTAGCTTCCTTATCCAATTCACCCGTTTTCTTGGTTAGCAATCCTGTCAACCAGTCGACCATAGACTACTTTAGAAGCAAGAGTAGTAGTATCAATAAAGTAATTATATTTGGAGGAACAGTCGTTGTACCTGATAGTATTTTAACCAGTCTTAATGGAACGACCAATGGGTCTAATGCACTGGCCACACCGACTAATATCATCGCAACAAGTGAAAGTTCCAGCCAAATCAACCTTACTTGGGATTCTGTAAATGGTGCAACCTCTTATTCTGTTTATGGGGCGTCCTCGTCTTCTGGAACTTATACCCCTATAGCCACGGTTACAACCACCAGCTTAGTAGATACTGGCCTTAGGGCAGCTACCACCTATTATTACAAAGTTCAGGCAGTAAACAGTGATGGTTTGAGCTCATATTCAACTATAGCTTATGCAAAAACGAATGAGTCGTAAGGCTATATTAAGGGTACTATAATTTAACGGATCTCGATTTGGGATTGTCTTAAAAGGACCACAAATTAGAAATTGTAATTGGAGGTCAGATGTAATGAAGGAAATACTCGCGGAAGACATTATTTCTGCAGTTGAAAAGCTTTGTATTGAATCAAATTATGATCTCGGTCCTGACATCATGGCGAGTTTTCAGAAGGCTTTAAAGGAGGAGAGTTCTCCTTTAGGACAAGAAGTACTCGAACGTCTTATCGAAAATGCTAATATCGCGCACGATGAGCGGGTTCCCATGTGCCAGGATACAGGGATGGCGGTATTTTTTGTGGAACTAGGTCAGGATTTACACGTCGTTGGTGGGGGTCTTACTGAGGCCATCAACGAAGGGGTGCGTCGAGGGTATGATAAAGGATATTTGCGCAAATCTGTGGTAAAGGACCCGTTTGAGCGAGTGAATACGGGGGATAACACCCCGGCAGTGATTCATTATGATATTGTTCCTGGCGATTCTCTCCACTTAGTCGTGGCTCCCAAAGGGTTTGGCAGCGAAAATATGGGGGGCCTAAAAATGTGCAAGCCTTCTGAGGGCTTAGAGGGTGCGATGCAATTCGTGGTGGATACGGTTGATCGAGCGGGTGGAAACCCTTGTCCCCCGATTATTGTAGGGGTCGGCGTGGGTGGAACGATGGAAAAGGCAACTTTTCTTGCCAAAAAAAGCTTACTACGTGAAGTAGGAAAACATAATCCTGAAGCGCGTCTGGCGAAGATTGAGGAAGAATTATTAGAGCGCGTTAATCGCTTAGGTATTGGTCCTCAAGGGTTCGGCGGCTTAACAACCGCGTTGGCTGTCAATTTAGAAGTCTATCCGACCCATATTGCGGGCATGCCTGTTGCAGTAAATATTGGTTGTCATGCCACTCGGCATAAGGAAATCACCTTGCAAGGGAGGGAAAACTAATGAGTGAAGCCATCCGCATTGCAACTCCCTTGACTCAAGAAAAACTCAAGGGCCTGAAAGCTGGAGACAACGTCTTGATTAGTGGTGTGATATACACAGGGCGCGATGCAGCCCATAAAAAAATGGTCGAGGGAATGGAGCAGGGTCTTGACTTTCCTTTTGAACTGAAAGATCAAGTGATTTATTTCGTAGGACCAACGCCTGCCAAAGAAGGGCAAGTAATTGGCTCGGCAGGACCAACGACGAGCGGACGAATGGATGCTTATTCACCAAAGCTGATTGCCAAAGGGTTAACAGGTATGATCGGCAAAGGGCTTCGCTCTCCGGAAGTGATTGAAGCGATGAAGAAACATGGTGCGGTCTACTTCGGAGCGATTGGTGGAGCAGGTGCCCTAATCGCCAAGCGCATTGTTTCGGCTGAAGTGATTGCCTATCCGGAATTGGGACCGGAAGCGGTACGACGCCTAGTCGTAAAGGATTTTCCAGTCATGGTGATCATTGACCATGAAGGGAACAATCTTTATGAAACTGGAAAAGCACAGTATAGAAGAGCGTAGGCTTGAAATAGACACAAAAGCTTCACAATTTCTTAAGGAACTGTTAAGGGTTTTAGGCTATAATGTAGATAATCTTGGAAATCCTTAAATAGGAGTTGGCTTGAAGCATGAATAGTTGCCCAATATGTGGTTCGCGAGAAGTCGGCCGAATTGGACGCGAACGTTATTACTGTGGTGAATGTTGCCACGAGTGGACGAAGGGGGGCGGAGAAGTTAAGATTTATGAAGTTTTATCGGATGGATCAATTGAACCGCTAACAACCGTAGTCGAACTCGAGCCCTTCTCCCATGTAGTATCTCGTCCCATGCCCCAGCGCCGTGCTGGATGAAGTAGCATTTAAGGCTTAAACGTAAAAACATACAAAATAGTATAGAGAGAGCCTTGGTCATAGTGATCAAGGCTCTCTTTGGGTATTCTTTTACTATCAGAAAGTATAAACTTACGTTATATACTTTCTAAGCATAAGTGCAACTAAGGCGACCGCCTTCGCGAAGACAGTGTCTTCGGGCGCTAGCCAGTTTTCTTTATACGACATAATTTTTTATATTAGTGCAGGATTTTCTATAATATGTGTAGAATTTAACAAATAATAATTACTTCAAAGTAGAGGAGAGGTTCTATGACTGAACTTCAACAAGACAGTAACTTTCAATGGAACGGTGAGGGCGTAGAATGTGAGAGTGGTATTCACTGGGCCATCGCCGAACAAGCCAATGGGATTGTGGCGATTATTGTGAATTCACCCGGCGGGATCTTGACAGGAA
>JAJYAS010000310.1 GCA_021779415.1 Bacillota bacterium | reverse complement strand
CAGAGGCCATCATTCAGGGATGTCTTGCGACAGGAACCATAGGGTGTTCTGGGGACGGAGCAGACCCTGCCATGTATAATTCTGGAGTAGAAGAGATTATTAAAGCCCAAGGTCGTGGGATTCCATTCATTAAACCACGGGAGCAGGAAGAAGTTCTTAGATATCTGCGACGTGCGGAGGAAGCAAAGGTCCTTGCAGTGGGCATGGATACAGATGGAGCCGGCCTAGTTACGATGGCTTTAAAGGGTCAGCCTGTTGGACCGAAAACTAAAGATGAAATGAAAGAGATTATTTCTAGTACGTCTTTACCCTTTATTATAAAAGGAATCATGACAGTGGACGAAGCCGAAATAGCCCTGGAGGTGGGTGCCGCTGCACTTGTCGTATCGAATCATGGAGGACGAGTGCTTGATCACACGCCGGGGACGGCTGAAGTTGTGTCGGAAATTGCTGCAGTAGTTGATGGACGAATTCCTGTGATTGTTGACGGCGGAGTTCGAAACGGTACGGATGTTTTGAAAATGTTGGCACTTGGTGCGGATGCAGTCCTGATTGGCAGACCACTCGTAATTGCGGCTTATGGCGGAGGTGCTGAAGGAGTTGCCTTAGCGATTAACACAATGACCAATGAACTCAAACAAGCCATGATCTTGACGGGCTGCTCAACTCTAAGCGATATTACCATGGATGTGTTATTCTAGACAAAACTTAAAAAGGGGACTAGCAATTATCGACGATCACGGAATATAACTTATTAAGGAACTGTACTCAGCTGGACTTAGCCGAGGGCTTATGTGGTAGTCGACCACGGACCACGAACTTGGAGAGTGGGGACAGACGTAATGTGGAAAAAGAATGGGCAAATTTGGCGCACAACCCTTGTGATGTTGACACTTCTGTCAAGTGTATATCTGAGTGGATGTCAACAGGTTGTGCCGACGAAGGCGATGGTTTCCTTGGCCAGTACGACTGTACCGTCTAAAACTCCGGAGTTAGCAAGTGAGGGGAAAGAAATTCCACATTCTTCGGATATCCAACAAGCACCCATCCCGGAACCAAAAAGTGGCCCCCCCCCTGAGACGGTTCCACCAATAACTGACCAGACCCCTACGGTTCTGGTCAATGAAAGTGACAATAATCCCACGCCCACGCCCCCACCTGCTCCTCCTCAAACACCCATTCATCCATACTATGACTTAAGTGGGACCCCGCCGAGTGCACCTGGTTTGGCCATGCGCGTAAGAACCTTTATCGAAGAGCCACCAAAGATTGCCTATTTGACGTTTGATGACGGACCCTATCCCGAAACGACCCCACTGATCCTTAAAATCCTTCAGGACGAGGGTGTAAAAGCAACATTTTTTGTTATAGGCAAGCAAGTTGAGAGGTATCCAGATCTTTTGAAGGCTGAATACGAGCAAGGGGAAGGAATCGGTAATCACAGCTATTCTCATGATTACCATTTGCTTTATCGCAGCCCAGAGGCTTTTATTGCTGAAGTTAAACAAACGGAAGAACTCATTTTTAAGACGATTGGAATTCGCCCTAGGATTGTGAGGGCGCCCGGAGGAACTCAGGGCCACTTTCATGTCAATTATTACAATGCACTCGATGCAGCGGATTACTTGGTCTACGATTGGAATGTCAGTAGCGGAGATGCCGAAGCAGCTCTAGTCCCTGCAGACCAACTCGTGGGCAATATTAAAAGCCAAGTACCAGGGAGGTCTAGAATTATTATTTTGATGCATGATGCTGGTGCTAAGCTTACAACCGTCGATGCTCTGCCTAGGATTATTCAGTACCTCAAGCAGCAAGGCTACTCCTTTGGCGTGTTAACACCAAAAGTCGCTCCGGTTCTTTTCCCGGGTGGATTTCATAGTTAACAACGTTACCAAAGAACAAAACAAACGCAAATGCCCTAAGCTGATGCATACTCAGGTTAGGGTGTTTGCGTTGATATCTTTTGTAACGATATGTTTCAGAATACAAGTGTAACAGAATATACATTCCCGTTGGATATTCATTTTCCCTTTTTGGTCAGCTTATCTAACTACCGACGGACACCTTACACCATTAATCTTTGAATGCTAAACAGAGCTAGTGACATTATAATCATGTTCTATAATATTTAATGTTTTTAATCGATATTGAAGATTTTGTCTTGAGATATTTAGGTTTTTGGCTGATTTACTAAAATTCCCGTTATTGCTTTTAATTTCTTCAATAATCATTTTCCGTTCAATCTGTTTTAATGTTTCTTTTAAGTCATTTGATTTATGAACTCTATGAATTATTTCATTATTTTTATAATTATCTACTATGTATTTTGGTAGATGTTTAGAAGATATTAGGAGATCATTTATCTCAGTCATATTCATTGAATTATCAATACAATGTTTTAATTGTCGAATATTTCCAGGCCAATTATAGTTTTTTAAGAGTTTCAGTGCTTCATCTGAAATTCCGTGAATATTTTTACTCATAATTTTATTATTTGTTCTTATAAAAGTAATTACCAATTCATCTATATCATCAAGTCGCATAGCTAGAGTGGGAATTTCTAATGTTACTGCTGAAAGTCTATAGTAAAGGTCTGCCCTTAATTGAGCTTTTTTGATTGCTTCGATGGGATCAATATTCGTTGCACTTATAATCCGTCCATTAACTGGGATCTCTTTATTACCCCCTACTCTACGAATTTGATTTGTTTCCAAAACTCTTAGAATTGATGCTTGAAATGCTAAGCTAGTCGAATTCAGTTCATCTAAAAATAAAGTTCCATTTTTGGCCTGTTCAAAAAGGCCGATGGTATCGTTGGCACCTGTAAAAGCACCTTTAGATGTTCCAAATAGGATGCTTTCAAGAAGTGTCTCAGGAATAGAGCTACAGTTAATAGCCACAAAGGGTCCATTAGATACTGGACCATAGTTGTGTATACTTTGAGCAAATAATTCTTTACCAGTTCCAGTGGCACCAACAATAAGTATTGGAGAAGAACTAACTGAAATTCTTTTCGCCATGTTAATGGCCGATTTAGTAATTGCACTAGATCCAATAATATTGCCAAAATGGAACTGTGTTCCATTTTCGTTATGCATCTTTTTCTGCAAGCGCAGAAGATCATCCTGTAATTGTGTGATAGCAGATGACATTTCAATTATTTGAGACATATCTTTAAATACTGCAATTGCACCTAATAATTTGTCGTTTGAATATATAGGGTAGGCACTAGTAATAACATTAATGAGTTTGCCTTTTCGAGTAATGTATCTCATGACTGCATTTTTGATTGACTTCCCTGTTTTTAATACTTGAAGCATTACACTGTTGTCAGAATTTAGTTCAGTGTCTTCATCTAACATATAAGTATCACATATATTCTTGCCTAATATATCTTCTCGTTTATATTGCTCTATCTTTTCACATCCCTTTGAATAATAAATAGTACAACCTTTTCTATCCACAACATGTATGCAAATATCTTCTAATATTTCAATAATCTTAAGTGGTAATTCGATTAGATTGTCGTCAAGGAACTGTAAATTTAATTTATCACTGGTTCTTGTCATACATACAACACCACCTTTTGCCGTGTTGATACTCTTTCAGAAATTAGTATATCATGAGATTTATTTATTGTAAGTATATAAAAAATATAATATCAATTCAAAAAAGTAAAGAAATTTTGCGCGCAAAATTTCTTTACTTTTAATATTTCTTATAGTTAATGCATATTTGAATATTTTAAATATTTAGATGTAAAAAAATTTTGACAAATAGCAAGTGTAAAAATTGAAAAAAAACAGTACATATTCCCAAAAAAGGATTATTATGAATAAAATTTCGATTAATATTAGAAATTTATGCTAAAAATTTAAATGAATTTAACTTTCAGAAAATGGCATGAATATTGCAACTATATAAAACCGTCATTATAAAAGGAGGAGTTTAAGGTGGCTAGTAAAAAAGGAATTGTTGATTTTATGAAAATGAAGAAAGATGGGGAGCAAGCCACATGGGTAACAGCGTATGACTATCCAACAGCTTCCTTTGCGGAGCAGGCTGGTATGGATATGATCCTTGTGGGAGATTCCTTAGGTATGGTGGTTTTGGGTTATGATAGCACGATTCCGGTTACGATGGCGGATTGTATTTCACACTGTCAGGCGGTTCGCAGGGGGGCCCCGAATACTTGGATTGTCGGAGATATGCCATTTTTGTCCTATCAAATATCAGATCAAGAAGCAGTAAAAAACGCAGGTCGTTTTTATAAGGAGGCAAATGTTGATTGCATTAAGCTTGAAGGTGGAAGACGGGTTTGTAGCAAAATTAGAGCTATTACAGATGCAGGTATGTTGGTCATCGGACATATTGGATTAACTCCTCAAAGTTCAGGACAGTTAGGAGGGTTTAAGGCCCAGGGTAGAGAAGTTAAAAGTGCTAGGGACCTCATTAAAGATGCAATTGCAATTCAAGAAGCTGGAGCCTATGCGCTTTTGTTAGAGGCAGTACCACCAGAACTTACGGGATTTATTGCACAAAAATTAGATATTCCTGTTTATTCTATCGGTGCAGGGAAACCATGTGATGGTCAACTTTTAATATGCGGAGATATGCTGGGTATGTTTGAAACGTTCACTCCAAAGTTCGTGAAGAAATATGCAAATATCGCTGAAATTGAAGTTAATGCGTTTAAACAATACATTGCTGATGTAAAAAATGGAGTATTTCCTACAGATGAACATGTTTATCATATCTTGGACAGTAAAGAAGAATTTGAAATGCTATTTAAGGAATTTGACGTTTAAAGCTGAGGAGCAGACGACATCCCATAAAAAAGTTGCCTCAGGGAGAGAAAAATAAATCCCCTATGGATAACTGCAATTATCTATAGGGGGATGAGGAAATAGTTTAATCTAACGGATTGTAAATCTTATCATTGATCATGGTGAGAGTACGGACCCGTTTAATTAAAACAAATTAGAGTTGGAGGAGTAACGATAATGAGTAACATGGAGTATTTAAAAAACAAACCAATAGCAGTACTCGGAGCTGGGGCATGTGGAAAAGCACAAGCGGGAGATTGTGCTTTAGGTGGCGCGACTGTTCGCTTTTGTGACTTGCCTC
>JAJYAS010000309.1 GCA_021779415.1 Bacillota bacterium | reverse complement strand
ACAAGTTGATTGGGCAGGCTGTCGATGGGGTGATTCTTATGACCTATGAGGAACATTGGCGAGGAAGTGCCCCGGGTTCTGTTGCCTCCATACCTTGGGTTAACGATAATTTAAATTACAGTTTGGCTACTATTCCCCGTCAAAAGATTTATATGGGAATTCCGCTTTACGGGTATGATTGGACAGAAAGAGGGGGGGCCAAAGTCATTGGCTATACAAGGGCCATCGAGTTGGCACGACGTCACGGTGCCCCTTTACGATGGGATGCGACTCAACATAGCATGTTTTTCCGTTATGAAGAGATGGGAGTTCGCCACACCGTGTATTTTGAATCTTAGTTATCCAAGATTCTGGGAAACGCTTCAAACATATGTATAGACACTTGAAATTAAGTAGGAGGGTTAACAATGCACATCCATTTCCACGGACATGCTTGCTTTGAAATTGAAGGGGAAGCAGGTAGAATCCTTATTGATCCTTTTTTGACAGACAACCCGAGTACAACAACTAAACCCGACGATTTTGCTAAACTAGATGCAATTTTGGTGACTCATGGTCATCACGACCATTTGGGGGATGCTATTTATTTGTCAAAACGTACTGGTGCACCTATTATTGCTGTGGCTGAGTTGGCTGCTTATTGTCGAAGTCAAGGGGCACAGACGCATGCAATGCATATCGGAGGAAAACATCAATTCCCTTTTGGGTGGGTTAAACTGACTCTTGCTTTGCATGGCTCTGGGATCACGAGCCCTGATGGTGGGAACATGATCTATGGCGGTCCGCCCTGTGGATTTTTACTTCAAATTGAAGGGAAATGGCTCTATCATGCAGGGGATACAGGATTGTTTGGGGATATGGAATTAATTGGTATTCGGCATCCCTTAGAAGTTGCTATGCTTCCGATCGGTGACAATTATGTCATGGGGATTGACGAGGCTGTTCATGCTTCTCAATTACTACGGCCTAAAGTGGTTATCCCGATGCATTATAATACCTTTCCACTCATTACTCAGGATGTAGGAGAGTTCCTGCACCTCCTCCAACGCAGGGCTCCGGAGAGTCGAGGCAAGGTTCTGCAACCCGGTGAAACGCTAGTAATTTAAAACAAACTAGAGATTGAATATCCCGCTTGATTTCAAGCGGGATATTTTTATGTAAAAACGGTAAAACTTGTCGTAGAAAGGAGATGAGGTTGTTGACCAGAAAATTATGTTCTATCCGTTGTCTTTATGCGGTTGAAGGGCACTGTCGTTTGGAACATCTGATAGGAGACCGGGGACCAAACTGTCCACATTATGAAGAAGATTTTAATATCATGAGCAGGGGGAGGATCTAAAGTGAAACAGCCAAAGCCGAAAGTAAAGAGAATAGATCCGTTAGAACCGCTAAAAATGGAGATTGCGGCTGAATTGGGTTTGATCGATCAGATCCATAATGATGGATGGCATTCCTTGAGTGCCAAAGAGGCTGGTAGAATCGGAGGACTTATGACCCAGAGGAGACGAAAAGATGGTTAAAAGGCCTGCCTTAACATAGTTTGATCAAGAATTCTATGATATAATTATTGATCGTATAGCATTATGTGGGGAGAGTTTTTAGTTGACAAAGCACCAACAAATTTTAACATTTATTGAAGATCTGGCAATTGGCAGTAAGGTTTCCGTGAGGTTTATTGCTAAAGAGTTGGATGTCAGTGAAGGGACAGCTTATCGCGCTATTAAAGAGGCGGAGGGCAAAGGATTTGTACGTTCAATCCCTAAGGTTGGAACCATTCGAATTGAAGGGGTCAAAGAGCGACAAATTGAGGATTTGACATTGCGTGAAGTTTCCCAGATCGCCGAAGGGGTTGTTATCTGTGGTTTCGAGTATCTCGATCGATCGCCAAATAAATTTATTATCGCGGCGATGGAAATTGATGCCATGGAACGCTTCTTGGATGATGGAGCGTTGTGCATTGTTGGAAACCGTCGCGACGTCCAGATTGTAGCTTTGCAACGGAATGCGTCATTGTTGATCACAGGAGGATTGGAGCCAGACGAAGAGGTCGTGGCCTTAGCCAGAAAAGAACAATTGGTCATTATTCAATCCCCCTATGATACGTTTGCGGTCACGACGATGATTAACCGAGCTTTATATGATCGCTTGATTGAGAAGGAACTAATTTTAGTTGAAGATATTATGGTTAGAGATGTAAATTATTTAACTACAGATGCCACGGTTGGAGACTGGCGCGAGCTTTCGCATAATACAGATCACAGCCGTTTCCCTGTCGTTGAGCCTGACATGACGCTTGCGGGAATTGTCACTGCTGTTGATGTCTCTGGAGAAGAAGCTACAACGCGGATTAAAGATGTGATGAATACAAAACCATTTTTGGTGGGACGAGATGACCCTGTGACCCATATTTCTCGAATCATGGTTTGGGAAGGATGGGAAATCGCTGTCGTGGCTGACCAGGGCAAACTGATTGGTATTGTTAGCTTGCAAGATGTCATAGAAGCTTACCAACAGGTCCAAAAGCAACCTCAATTTGGTGAAACTGTGGACAATCTGGTCTTAAGCGGATTTCGATATGTCGATGATGCTGAGCATCTGACCATCGAAGGAGAAATCACCAATTCCATGGTTAATGATTATGGTTCAGCAAGTTGTGGGGTTCTCGTAACCGTGATGAACATGGCGGGTTATATCGGGTTGCGCAAGAAGTATCGGCTCGATGCAATCACGGAAAATTTCACCCTATATCAACTGCAACCGATTGCAGTGGGGACAGAAATCAAAGTCACGGCTAAGCTGTTATTAGTTGCTAAAAAACACTGCAATATTGAAGTCGAAGTCACGGTGAATGATGCCATAGTTGCAAAAGGCCTGATGACGGCTAGGATTGGGGATAAGAAATTAGTCAGTGAAACGACTAATTAACATTTAATGTGTAAATGTTTTAAGTAGGAATAGGAAGAAAGGAAGCCCTTGCTGTGCAAAACGGTTTAAGGGCTCTTTTTGTTTTTAGAACCACTGACACTGACACTCGCATTTGGCCAATAAGGTTAGACAATCCGTCATTTTAACGTTACAATTATTATAGAGGCCAAGCGCTTATTGCGAACAATTTATGAACGGTTCATGATATCTAGTTTTCTTATGGCATGGGGAGGAAGGTGAAGCCTTATAAAGATTGAAGAAACGAATAATAACCCTTATGGCTTTGTTCACCTCCATAATCACACAGAATTTAGCTTGCTCGATGGAGCAGCACGGGTCAAAAACTTAGTCAAACGAGCGGTAGAGTTGAAGATGTCGTCTTTGGCCATTACTGACCATGGGGTGATGTATGGGGTCATTGACTTCTATAAGGCTTGTCGTAAAGAGGGGATTAAACCAATCATCGGGTGCGAAGTGTATGTAGCCCCTCGCAAACGGACAGACCGAACGCCGGGGAAGGATGATACCAATCATCATTTGGTGCTTTTAGCCGAAAATGAGGAAGGGTATCGTAACTTGATCAGGCTGGTTTCCATGGCTCATATCGAAGGCTTTTACTATAAGCCTCGCGTAGATAAAGAAATTCTTCGCAATCATGCTAAAGGGATTATTGCGCTAAGCGCTTGTTTAGCCGGAGAGGTTGCAGACTATCTCTTGCATGATCAATTAGAGATGGCAGTACAAAGTGCCCTTGACTATGTTGAAATTTTCGGCAAGGGAAATTTCTTTCTCGAAATCCAAGACCACGGTTTAGACGAACAGCGCAAAGTTATAGCAGGAATGTGGCAGGTGCATGAGCGTACAGGGATACCCATGGTGGCAACTAATGATGTGCATTATGTCAACCGAGAAGATGCTTTCGTGCAGGATGCACTCCTCTGTATTCAAACCGGTAAAACCTTAGCGGATACGGCCCGGATGCGTTTCTCTAGTCAGGAGTTCTTTCTCAAGTCTGCACAGGATATGTCTCTGTTGTTCGGTGAACACCCTGAGGTGCTGAAAAACACAGGGATCATTGCGGAACGCTGTCAATTTGATTTTCATTTTGGAGATAATCTATTACCTGTGTTTGAGGTACCCGCAGGGTATACCTTAGATGCCTATCTCGAGGAAGAATGTCGGGAGGCTTTTCCGCGTTTCTACCCTCAGATGACGGAGATAGAACGTGAACGGTTGGAGTATGAGCTTGGAGTTATTTTTCAAACGGGTTTTTCTGGGTATTTTTTGATTGTGGCCGATTTTTGTCGTTTTGCTCGGAAAAACGGGGTTGCCGTAGGACCAGGACGTGGCTCAGCAGCGGCGAGTATGGTGGCGTATTTGCTGGGAATTACGTCTGTAGAACCGCTGCGCTTTGATCTTCTTTTCGAACGGTTTTTAAATCCAGAACGAATATCCATGCCCGATATTGACATAGATTTCGACCCGGATGGCCGGGAGCGTGTCATCCGCTATGTTACTGAAAAATATGGCGCGGATAAAGTCTGCCAAATTATAACCTTCGGAACCATGGGTGCTAAAGCAGCGATCCGAGATGGTGGGCGAGTTTTAGCTATGCCTTTAGCTCGAGTCGATAAAGTAGCAAAAGCTATTCCCTCGGATTTAGGAATGACTCTGGAGAAGGCTTTAAGTGTATCCCCTGATTTGGCCCGGATGGTTGAAGGGGATGAAGAGGTTAAACGCCTCTACACATTAGCGCGATCTCTTGAAGGGATGACGAGACATGCTTCTACTCATGCTGCAGGGGTTGTGATTTCTAAAGAAGCTCTCGTCAATTACCTGCCTCTCCAGAGGACGTCGGAGGACTTCGTCATGACCCAATTCCCGATGAAAGCAGTCGAAGAAATTGGGTTGCTAAAAATGGACTTTCTGGGCTTGCGAAACTTAACGATTTTGCAAGAAGCTGTGCGCCAAATTGAAGAGACGAAGGGCTTTAAACTGGATTTGCAAACCCTGCACTTAGACGATCTGCCAACCTATACTTTGTTGGCTTCAGGAAATAGCACGGGAATTTTTCAGCTGGAAAGCGGCGGAATGCGAGCGATTCTTAAAGAACTTAAGCCTACATGTTTCGAAGATATTATTGCCGTTAATGCCTTATATCGGCCTGGCCCAATGGAACAAATCCCAGAGTTTATTCGCCGAAAGGG
>JAJYAS010000308.1 GCA_021779415.1 Bacillota bacterium | reverse complement strand
TCCTTCTATCTCCTTGCTCTTTCATTGGTTTTCTCACTACCCGTAGGTGTTGGAACTGGAATTTACTTGGCAGAATATGCCCCGAAAAACAAATTAACCGATCTCATTCGTTTAAGTACAGAAAGCCTAGCCACCGTTCCTTCCATCGTCTTTGGCCTCTTTGGTATGATCATTTTTGTAAATAAGTTGGGTTTGGGATTCACTATCTTAGGAGGCTCCGCTACTCTGGCGTTGCTCAACTTGCCAATTTTAGTGCGCGTTACCGAAGAATCCGTGCGAACAGTACCCAAAAGTTATCGTGAAGCAAGTTTAGCTTTAGGAGCAACGATGTGGCAGACCCTACGCAAGGTCATTCTTCCAACAGCCTTGCCAGGACTTATAACCGGGATTACCCTTGTTGCTGGTAGGGCATTGGGTGAGACGGCTATTTTAATCTTTACCGCTGGAATGAATGTATCGCGTATACCGTTTGACATTAATCCTTTAGCTGCAGGGGAGACTTTAGCGGTTCACTTATTTGCTGTTAAGTCCAATCCATTGCCAGGGACAAATGCTGATCAAATTGCAGACGGAACGGCCGCACTGCTTATAATTATGGTTATAGTCTTTAACTTATTTCTAACAATACCCAGCCGTTGGTTACAATATCGACTCTTAGGGAAAAATAAGGAGTAGCACCTAGTAACTTCGTTATAAGGAGAAATTAAAATGGATAAGATTGTGGTCAGGGACCTCGACCTTTTTTATGGTGATCAGCAGGCTTTGAAGAAGATAAGCTTAGTTATGGCGGAAAAAAGCGTGACAGCTCTGATTGGTCCCTCAGGGTGTGGAAAGTCCACTTTTTTGAGAACTCTCAATCGAATGCAAGATTTAAACCCAAATGTGAAAATTTTGGGCCAAGTTAGGATCGATGGTCAGGACATCTATGCCGCCGATACTGATGTTGTTTTGCTCAGAAAGAGGGTGGGTATGGTTTTCCAAAACCCTAATCCTTTTCCAAAATCAGTTTTTGAAAATGTCGCTTATGGTCCCCGTATCCATGGGGAAGCGGATAAAAAACGCTTGAACGAAATAGTTGAGACTAGTCTAAATGGAGCGGCTTTATGGAACGAAGTTAAAGATCGCTTACATAAATCAGCGCTAGGACTTTCAGGTGGACAGCAACAACGACTCTGTATCGCTCGTTTATTGGCCGTTGAACCTGAAATTTTATTAATGGATGAACCGACATCAGCCCTTGACCCTATTTCCACGATGAAGATTGAAGAGCTGATTGCTGAGTTGAAGAACAAATACACAATTATAATTGTAACGCATAATATGTACCAAGCATCTCGGGTTTCAGATCGAACTGCGTTCTTTTTAAGTGGAGAATTAATTGAAGATGATGTTACGAGTAACCTCTTTACTCGACCGGCTAAGAAGAAAACGGAAGATTATATATCCGGTCGTTTCGGATAATCGAAAATACGAATTCAATTGGGAAAATCATAAGCCCCTTACAATATGAACTTAACTTGTTTAAAGGAAGCTGTACAACTTATGACTTCTAGATAACGAGAGGAGGGATCAAGATGCCAACTCGCCAGAAATTCGATAATGACTTGGAAGATCTTCGTCTAAATATTTTAGACCTTGGAAAGACCGTAGATCAACAAATTGGGCAAGCGGTTAAATCCTTGGTCAACCAGGACATAAAATTAGCCAACACTGTTGTGGTGGGGGATCTAGCAGTAAACGATCTACAAGCTGTCATTGAGAAGCAATGTATTCTTTTAATTGCTACGCAACAGCCCTTTGCCCGTGATTTACGCAAGTTAGTGGCTGGCTTTAAAATCTCCATCTACTTAGAAAGAATGGGAGATTTGTCAGTTGACCTGGCAAAGTTAACCCTTAGAATAGGTCAAGAAAAATTGATTAAGCCCCTAATTGACATCCCGCGTATGAGTATCTTGGTGCAGGAAATGCTCAATAGAGGGCTCAAAGCATACATCCAGGAAGACTGCGAGGCCGCAGCTCTAATGGCTTTAACAGATGATGAAATTGATCTAATCTATTCTCAAGTTTTTGAGGAACTACGACTTATTATGATGAAAGATCCGTCCCAAGTAACTCAGGCTAATTATCTTCTCTTTGCCTGTCGCTTTCTTGAACGTTTGGGAGACTATTGTACAAATATTGCCGAGGAAATCATGTATCTTTGCACAGGAAAGAGAATAGATTTAAACGAATAGAAATGTGATTAAAGCCACACTATACTAATACTATTAATGTTAAAATACCCCCAGGACTATAGTTCTCTGGGGGTATTTAATATGCAACAAAGTGGATTTCAGATTGAACATTGCCGTTCTAATTGCCCAAAATCGGCACGTGACTGGCACAATATTCATGAATTACTGAGCCAAAAGCTAAACTCGTTGAACTTACTTGAAACGCTTAAAGATAAGTTTAACCCAATTATGCATCATCATCTCCCGAAGGTTTGTTTAGCAGGATGTCCCAATGGGTGTTCCCAGCCGAACATTAAGGATTTTGGTATTTCTGGTTATATCACCCCGAAAATTACCGCTGCTCCGTGTATAGGATGTAAGGCATGTGTCCGTTCTTGCTTAGAAAGGGCAATAACTTGTCAGCCGGATGGGATCATCATTGACAGAAACCGCTGTCTTTCCTGTGGGGATTGTCTAGGGGTCTGTCCTTCAGGTACGCTCATTGCAGGGGAGAGCGGTTGGACGTTACGTGTTGGTGGTAGAGTTGGACGTCACCCTCAATTTGCCAAGTCCGCAGGTCAAGTCCAAACTGATGAAGCGGCTGTGGCCTGGGTTTCTCAGACCATGCTTGGATATATTGAGGATGGACGACCGGAAGAACGATTAACGCACTTCCTTGAGCGCCAGAAAACCCTAACTTAGAGTAGAATGCGAACGGGCGGAACGCTCGTGTATCCATTGGCGTAGATGATCGAGATTGAGAACGGTAATGTTTTTTTTATTAATCTCGATCATATTGATCTCTTTCAACTCTCCCAGAATTCTGCTGACGGATTCCCGAGCGAGGCTACACATGCCTGCAAGCTCTGTAGTGGACAGGGGAATACTGATTAGAACTCCGTTTAAAGACGGTTGCCCATGTACATGGGCCAAAGCATAAAGTTTGGCCCCTAAACGCAAACGCGCATCTCCTAGGGAAAGATTCCTGATTTGTCGGTAGGATCGCCGCAAATCTAAAGCAAGTTCACGGTAAAAGATCCATAGAACGGAAGGATTAGCCTCTAGATACCGCATAAAAATTTGACGATCAAGCGTCAAAACTTCTGTATCTTCGAGACAAAGTGCCGCATGCGGATAAGGTTTTCCATCTAGGATTACTTCAGGGAAAAAAACTGGAGCATTAAGTACACGAATAATTTTCTCCGAAAACTCGCCCATTAAGTACAATCGTATTCTGCCATTGATAAGGAAATATACAGTGTTTCCCTCATCGCCTGAGAAATAGAGGTATTGTTTGGACGCATAACGCCGAATTCGGCCATGGGCTAAGCAGAAATCTACAAACTCAAGTGGCAATTTATCTGGGAATAGTTTATGAGTTAATAGTTCACGAACTTGCTGTTCCGTAGACACGTTATCCCTCCATTTGTGCTTTGTTGCTTGAATTTTTAAAAATTGCATTCTTAAATTATAACACGCTTAGATAGTGGATGTAAGATTCTTCGCTTGGGGTATTTGAATACTTAGTGGCATATGAATTTTATTACAGGAAATACTACTTTCAGGTTCGTATGGATATTCGGACTGGAAAGGAAGGATATATATGGGCGCCCATAAGAAAGTTTCGCGACCGAAATCCCCGGTTACTGTACGAGACCCTCATTATCAAGAGTTTGACATCCAAAAAGAGAGAAACATTCAAAAAACGATCCCTCGAATTACTTAAAAAGGAGGAGTGTGCTCACAGCACGCTCCTCCTTTTTAGCGGAAATATGTCCAATGATTAGACGATGAGTTGTTTAAGAAGGATTTGGCTTCTTTTAGTCGAATAATGCGGAAAGTACCTAAAATGCTGGAGGTCTCGCCAATGTCGATGGAGGAACACGCCGATTCAATTACCCTTAACGAAATTTTGGACAATATGGATAACGCAATTATAGCTGTTAACCCCCAAGGTCTAATTATTTTTGCGAACCGAGCTGTATTTAAGATATTAAAAATCCCAAAGCAGGATATTATAGGTCAGCCTGTAAACACATATTTTCCTGGTACGAGGCTACTCAAAGTTCTTGAAAATGGAATTGAAGAGTTAGGGCAAAAGATGATACTTAATGATACTGTTTTATTAAGCAATCGGAATCCTCTTTACAAAGAGGGTGAATTGGTTGGAGCTGTGGCGGTATTTCAAGACATCACGATACTTCAAAACTTTCTGGACAATTTAGTAATAGAGCATGAGAAAACAAAACAACTCCAACGTACCCTTGAAGTAGTCCTTAACACGGCTTATGATGGACTTATTGTGGTGAATAAAAAGGGCGTAGTCACAATGACAAATCAGGCTTTTGCCAGTTTTTTTTATCAATCTCCCGAAGATATGATTGGTAAGCCTATTACCGAGGTTTATGATAATCCAAAATTCACGGACGTTCTTGAAACAGCCCAGCCAGTACACGGCTACATCCATGATTTGAATGGCCATGAAATTATTGCCAGTAGATTTCCGATCATACAGGATGGGAACATTGTCGGAGCTGTGGGAAAAGTTGTTTTCAAAGACGTTAATGAACTCTATGCTTTAACGAAAAAAGTTGATTCGCTGCGTACCGAATTAGATTACTATAAAAACACTATGATACAGAAAAATAGTTCCGCACTGGAGCTCTTTAAAGGAAAAAACCCTCTAATGGTTTCCTTGGTCCATACCGCCCTTCGAGTGGCAAAGTCAGGTTCTACCGTTTTATTAAGGGGAGAAAGTGGAACAGGGAAGGAACTATTTGCTCAATTGCTTCATTCCGAAAGCTTTCGTAGGCAAGGTCCTTTTATTAAGGTTAACTGTGCAGCTGTACCCGAAAATTTACTCGAATCTGAGTTATTCGGCTATGATGAAGGAGCCTTTACTGGCGCCATTAAAGGGGGT
>JAJYAS010000307.1 GCA_021779415.1 Bacillota bacterium | reverse complement strand
CCGGTTACTGAAATTTTCTCGTCGATCCAAGGGGAAGGTCCTTATGTGGGAGCTCGTCAAATATTTCTTCGCTTACCAACGTGTAATATATCCTGTCCCTATTGTGATACTGAGACTAAGGTGCCTCAAACATTTCGGCTGGAAACTGAACCAGGCTCACGCATATTTGAAGAGATGGACAATCCTGTATCCTTGGCTAAGATACTAGAGCTACTACAAACCTTTGATTTTTCGATGCACCACTCTCTGAGTGTCACGGGGGGAGAACCCCTGCTTTGGGTTAGAGAACTACAGGTTTTGTTTCCCCTGATAAGAGAGAAATGTTTAAAGATTTACCTTGAGACGAATGGAACGTTACCGAACCAGCTCCATGAAGTTTTACCCATGATCGATATCATCAGCATGGATATTAAGTTGCCGTTTGCTGGTCAGTCTTTTTGGAATGTACACGAATCCTTTTTGAGAAATAGCCTGTCCAAAGAAATTTTTGTTAAAATTGTCGTTAACGAGAATACCCCTCAGAGAGACCTTGAAGATGCCCGCGATTTGATTGCTGGGGTTAAGCCATCGATTCTGACAATCCTTCAACCAGTTACCAAAACGCGCGGCATTAATGCTCCTAACCCCTGTCAGCTTTTGGAGTGGCAAAGCCTTTTTCTTAAGAAACTTAACAATGTACGAGTCATTCCGCAAACCCACGTTTTTATGGGTCAACTTTGATTGTGTAATGAGGATTGAAGAGAGAAAAGGGGAAAAGATTATGGGGATGGATCTAGAAAAAATTGAGCAAGCTGTTTTCATGATTTTAGAGGCTGTAGGGGAAGACCCTAGCCGCGAAGGGTTAAAAGACACACCGAAACGTGTGGCTAGGATGTATGCAGAAGTTTTTGCTGGATTACATGAAGACCCTAGCCGGCATTTTAAAGTGCAATTCACGGAAGAACAGCATGAAGAGATGGTGATCGTGAAGGATATTCCTGTCTACTCAATGTGCGAACACCATTTGGTTCCGTTTTATGGCAAGGCACACATTGCCTATATTCCGAGAAAAGGGAAGATAACTGGGTTGTCAAAATTCGCTCGTGTCATTGAAGGGTTTGCGCGCAGACCTCAGCTTCAGGAACGTCTGACATCCCAAGTTGCCAATGCTATTATGGACGAACTTTCTCCGCTGGGTGTCCTAGTCGTGATTGAAGCAGAACATATGTGTATGACTATGCGAGGGGTAAAGAAAGCAGGTTCACAAACCGTAACTTCTGCAGTGCGGGGGATCTTCAAAACCAATCCTATTACAAGATCTGAAGCATTTTCGATGATTCAAGGACACAGAATCTAAGAAAGAGGTAGCCATAGTCATGGATGATCAACCAATGAAATCCACCGATCGCCAGGGAAAAATAGAATTGATAGCGACACAACGGATTGGTGTGAACGGTGAACTGTACAAGGTCGTTGACTTTCTTAATAAAAATTTAAAGGAACATGGGCTGATGTTTGGATTGACCAAAAAAGAGGATAAGATGATAATTTCCGTCTACGAAGTAGAGTGATTGGGGTAACAACATGCATATTTTATTGACTAATGATGATGGCTATAATGCACCTGGTATCCAAACCTTATATCGAACCCTTAGATCTCAGACCAAGCATGAGATTAGTATATTTGCCCCAGAAGGTCAACGCTCGGCCACAGGGCACTCCATTACCTTGTTTCAACCGTTGTTTCTTACAGAACACGAGGTTGATGGAAAGCTAGAGGGTTATGCCGTTAGTGGCACCCCATCAGATTGTGTAAAAATAGCCATTCAAGGGGGGCTTATTGCCAAACCTGATCTTCTTATTTCAGGTATCAATCAAGGCTCGAACTTAGGCACAGATGTTTTCTATTCAGGGACTGTTTCAGCGGCCATGGAAGGAGTGCTATTGGGAATTCCTTCCTTAGCAGTCTCGTTAACAAGCTTTGATTTTAGGGATTTTGAACCGGCGGCGACGTATCTCGCAAACCAATTAGACTTCCTTGTTCAACATCATCATGAGGGTTTAGTGAATATTAATATCCCAGGGAAGCCTGCGTCAGAGTGGCGTGGTCTCAAAGTAACCAAATTGGGTAAGGCAATTTATGAGAACGTTTTTGAGCGTCGAGTTGATCCACATGGCAGAACCTATTATTGGCAGGCCGGAAATTTAACCCAAGACCTAGAAGCGGACACTGATTTAAGAGCAATTCAGGAAGATTATATTTCGCTCACCCCAATGCATAGCGATTTAACCGATTTTAAGGCTCGCCAGACATGGCAAACTCTTTTTCGTTAGTTAGTTAGAAACGAAAATTATACTTTCTTATTGGTAAAATAAAGGAGTACAGATTTTCTGTACTCCTTTATTTTAGAATTTAGAATTACATAGGGGTGTTTAAGGATTCCTTCGCCCGACGAATCATGGTTTTCACCATGCTTCCACCGATTCGCCCTCCTACATGACCACATTCACGGGAGGTCATATTCTCCCAGCCTTGCTCCTTGATTTTAGTGCTTAAACCTAATTCCTCAGCGACTTCCCATTTGAATTGCTCCAAAACAGATTGAGGCAGAATGCCACTATTGCGATTGCTGCTACGACTCATTTGACGCATCTCCTCTCACTTGATTTTTGGGACAGTTGTAGTATTCTCGAAAATTCGCCAGTTTATAGGGTCAAATTTTGGCTAGACTATGTCTTTTTGCTAATGGAGGAAGTTTGAGTATGATAATCGGAACATTTATAGTTTATTTCCTGCTCTTCATCATTATTTTTTCTAAGCCAGGATCGAAAAACAAAGATAAATCAAGCGCGGGATTGAAGCTTTTGGCAATACCTGCAATTTTAGGAGTGATAATAACCTTTTTCTCGGTCATTAAGGTTTACTTTGTCTACAAATTATTTCTTTTGCTCTTTGGGTTTGTGACGTTTCTTTTAACCTATTGGCAATGGGGTGACCAGATCCGCCGTTGGTGGCGATAAGATCTAATGGGGTAGATATTTTCCAATCCAAGGAAGTCGTCTTAAGTCTGTCAAGGTAACCCCTCCATTAATAAACAAGATCACACTGTAAAGTGCAAGGCTAATCGAAAATTCGCTGACATACCCTGCGACATGTCCTCCTAATATGGGGTCCAGAAAATGAAAAACAAGTAACATACCAACCGCCCCACTGAGGGGTTGGAGGACGAACCGCTGGAGGTCTAAAGGCATTCCTGTATAGCGTGCAATAGCAATAAGATTTAGAGCTGCCGTGATGAAGAAACCAAGGATAAAAGCCCACGCCGTTCCCCGGAGACCCCATTGGGGAAGGCCGGTTAGATAGATTAAGATCGGAATACGAATAATAGCCGCAATGATGGAATGAAGGACCGGAAGATGAACTTTTCCTAATCCTTGCAGGATTCCCGTTGTGGTTTGTTGTATATATGAAAATATCCCCCCTAAGGCTAACACTCGCAAAATAGGAGAGATCTCAGTACTTTTAAAAAAAGAGGTTAGGGGCAAAGAAAAATAAAACAAGATAATAAGGCAGGGAATTCCGATCAATATTGTTAAACGGATGGCTTCGGCGCTACGCGCTCGGACGACATTAAATTGGCGTTGGGCAGCCGCTTCCGAAATGGCAGGAACGAGCGAAGTTGCCAAGGCAAAGGTAAAGACACTCGGAAACGTGAGTAAGGTAAAAGCAGCACCCCCTAGTTGTCCAAATAAGGTTGTTGCTTCCCGGGCTGCATATCCAGCCACCTGTAGACGCAAAGGGATGAGCATGGCATCTAAGGCAGATAACCCTGTGGAAAGTAGTCTTCCAGCTGTTACAGGAGAGGCTAGGAACCATAATTTACGCAAAATGTATCGAGTTGAATAAGTTGGTTTAGGACCCTGCCCTTTTGATTTATCCTTAACCTTTACCCTCTGATATTGGAAGACAATAGTCAATAAACCCACCACTTCGCCCATCACCATACCGAAGGCTAAACCCACTGCAGCCCATTCAACTCCGTCATCAAGGAGCCGTAATGCTACGGTATATCCGACCGTGACTCGGACTAATTGTTCGAAAATCTGGCTAATGGCTGTTGGGACCATATTTTGTAAACCTTGAAAGTAGCCGCGAAACACTGAGGAAATTGAGACAATAAAGATTGCCGGAGTGCAAATGAGGAAAATGTTCAGGACTCTAGGATCTGGAAATATTCGATGAGCTAAGTAGGGGGTAAGAAAATAAAGTCCAATGGATACGATGGCCCCGGAAAGGCTGAGCAGCCAAAGGGCCACGTGGAAAATAGATTGTGCTTGTGAGGTGCGTCCAAGGGACACTTCTTCGGAGACCATTTTGGCAATGGCGAGGGGGATACCTGCTGTCGTGAAGACCAAGGCCAGCATGTAGATTGGGAAAACCATATTGAATAGACCATAGGCTTCCCCACCAATATGGTTCATAATTAAGTATTGGTAAGCAAAGCCCAATATGCGGTTCAATAAGTTTGCTCCCAAAAGTATTGTTGCTCCATAGACAAAGGTCCTTTTCGGCATGTAATCCTCCTGAGCAAAGTTTAAAGTCTTGGCACAAGCCAAGGATTCTTTATAACCTTATGCTTGGGGAAAATAAGAAATGCTTTTCTGTTTTGGAATATTACACTTGAAGAAGGGGTATTCTACCTCCAACGGGGAGGTATCACAATGTGGCAACTTCTTAAGAATGCAAAAATTTATAATCCTGAAGAGATTAAGGATACTGACGTCCTGATCGTGGGTAAGAGTATTGCTGCGATCGGCAGAAATTTGATAATACCTGACTATGTGGAAGGGGAAATGGTTGACCTTCAAGGAAAAACATTAGTGCCGGGGTTTATTGATGCCCATGTTCATCTGTGTGGGGGTGGAGGAGAAGCAGGCCCGGCTTCGCGTACTCCTGAAATTCAACTTTCCCAGTTAACTCGCGGAGGAACGACCACGGTCGTTGGTTGTTTAGGGACGGATTCCGTATCGAGGTCGATGTCTGAGCTCCTCGTCAAAGCACAAGCCCTGGAAGATGAGGGGATAACCACGTTTGTTTATAGCGGTGCATATCAAGTTCCTACTCGAACCCTATTTCCGACCTTACAAGAAGACCTTCTCTTGATTGACAAGGTTATCGGCGC
>JAJYAS010000306.1 GCA_021779415.1 Bacillota bacterium | reverse complement strand
CGGAAGAGGGAAGGGGTTTCTGAATAGGAGTAACAGATTGAGCTGGGGATTGTGTTTTAGGCGGAGTTATGGGTTGAACTTTGGGCTGGGTCATCGTTTGAGTCCGGGGTTGGGAAGCTGGGGAAGGAATTGGTGGTTGAACAGGGTGAGTTCCTTGACGCTGAATTGGGGAAACCTTGTTCGGTTGTGTTGGGTAAAAATAACTCCGCTGCCCTTTTAACGATGTCATGGGCAAGCCCCCCTTATATAAAATGTAGAATCATCTGATTCATACTACACGGTATGCGATAAATGGATTAATGTTCTAATTAAGGAAAAAATATCTTAATGAATCAATCTGTCAAAAGGAAAAGAGGAGTAGAAATTAAAGCTAAATAAACTACCATAGAAGAGAAAGAGGTCCCGTAATTACGGGACCTCTTTCTCTTCTATGCTTCTTACTTTTGGCAACAAGGTATCCTTCGAATTCACTACTCGGCAAGAGCAATTGCCTCAATTTCCAGGATAGCGTCCTTTGGCAAGCGCGCGACTTGTACAGCGGAGCGGGCAGGTGGGTTACTCGGGAAATAGGTGGCGTAAACTGCATTCATCGCAGCAAAGTCATTCATGTCCCGTAGGAAAACGACAGTTTTTACGACTTTATCCATGCTGGCGCCTTCAGATTCTAGAATCGCTTTGACATTATCTAAGGATTGCTTGGTTGCGCCCTCAATATCAGCGACCAATTCTCCACTTTGCGGATTTAGAGGAAGTTGTCCAGATGTAAAAATTAGATTTCCTACCTTAACCCCTTGGGAATAAGGGCCAATGGCCGCAGGTGCGTTTTGAGTATTAACGATTTGTTTATTCATGGGATCGACCTCCTTGAGATTTTCATGCAATTTATGTGCCATGACAAGACTAGTATCAGTATAACTGATGTTGCGAGAATAACCAAGCAAGAAATTGGAAGGTTAAGTGATTAGGATACTGCTTTTATTTTGTACAAGGTCATGAGAGTGCATGTATGATATAATTTATAGACTAATTAAATATTTTCTGGTATTCTTTACTTGACAGGTGTTACAGGGGAGGTAGCAATGGAACGTGTGATTCAGATTGATTTCCAAGATCGCTTGGGTTTAGGGATGGAGATCTTTGAGGGGTGCGAGAAAAATAGGGTTGATAAGATTGGAATGGAAGTCATTCCGGATCAGGGCATGTTTATTAAATTTCGTTGTACTTCGGATGGACAAGTTCAACGTCTAATAAAGAATTTAGAAGAGGTTAAAGGGGTTCTTCTTGTAACATTAAGGGATCAGATGCCATATGAAGAGCGGGAAAATGGGTTAAAAGAGATTATTTCAAAAATGGACCGAAAGAAACATTTAATAGCGTTCGAAGGGATTGTTTACCAGAGCGCAAAGATGCGTCATGTTGTTGAAACCGCGAAAATGGTTGCTAAAGGAAACTCAACAGTCTTATTGCGCGGGGAAAGCGGAACTGGGAAAGAGCTATTTGCACGAGCTATTCATATGGAAAGCTTGCGGGCGGGGGCTCCTTTTATTCCGATCAATTGCGCAGCATTACCAGATAGCTTGCTGGAAAGTGAACTCTTTGGCTATGAGGAAGGCTCATTTACAGGGGCAATAAAAGGGGGGAAAAAAGGGCTTTTTGAGCAAGCGGATCAAGGTACCCTCTTTTTGGATGAAATCGGAGAGATTCCAACGCAGGTTCAGGTTCGGTTACTTCGGGTTTTGCAAGAAAACATAATCCGCCGGATTGGGGGAACAAAGGAATTACCGGTGGATGTTCGTATTATTGCTGCAACACACTGTAACCTGGAAGAAATGATCCAAACGGGAAAATTTCGGGAAGACCTCTATTATCGCTTAAATGTTATCCCTTTGCGGATTCCCCCTCTTCGGGAACGTTCTGAGGATATTCCGCTGATCGTCCAGCACCTGATTCGCAAGATTTCAGAAAAGTTGGGAAAACCCGAGATTCACGTAACGAAGGAGAGCATGGACTTGTTAATGATTCAACTCTGGCCAGGAAATGTTCGACAGCTTGAAAACACTCTTGAACGCATTATCAACGTCATGGATTCCAATGAAATTACGCCCCGCCTTTTCTATGAGTGGACGGATTTGGTCTCTGCCCGCCAAATTTTGAAAAGTGAGGTGGGGAATTTTAAACTAGAGATTCCGGTAGAAAAAGAATGGCCTACCTTAAAAGAGATTGTGAGGGACGTTGAAAAACAAGTTCTCATGCGCGTTTTGGAAACTAATTCATCTTCAAGAAAAGCGGGAAGAATACTCGGAGTTTCCAATACAACCATTTTGAACAAAATGAAAAGTTATGGAATTGGGAATGACTAGTTATTGGAAAGTGGCAAGAAATTTTATCATTGATAAGATTTCTTGCCACTTTACTTTATCATCTTAAGACGTGATATTCGATTAATTCGTAGCATCTAGTTACATATCCGGCGTTGGAATCGGTTGTTTTGGTTGGCACGCATTTTGCATTATTTTTTAATCTATAAGAGTTGTAATCTAAAATAAGTTAAAATCGGGGGAGGAACTTTACAGTGGCCAGAAAAGCAGAACCTTATCGGATCAAAATGGTGGAATCCATTCGCATGATTTCCCGTGCAGAGCGTCAGATAAAACTTCAGGAAGCTGGGTATAACCCGTTTCTTTTAAAAGCAGAAGATGTTTACATTGACCTGCTCACTGATAGTGGCACCGGTGCGATGAGTGACAAACAGTGGTCTGCCTTGATGCTCGGAGATGAGTCCTATGCCGGCAGTAAATCCTTCTTTAAAGTCAAAGATGCAGTGCAGGATATCTTCGGTTATGCCTATGTCATTCCTACGCACCAAGGCCGCGGAGCAGAACAAGTTCTTTTTCCTCATTTAAAGAAACACAACGGTCAATTCGTTCTGGGGAATATGCACTTTGATACAACGATGGCTCATATCGAGATGAACGGTATGATTCCCGTGAACCTTGTGATTGAGGATGCTTTCGATACCCAAAAAGAGCACCCTTTTAAGGGTAACTTTGATTTAGAAAAACTAGAGAATTTTATCATAGAAAAAGGTCCTGAAAACATTGCTTTCATCATTGCGACGGTAACCTGTAACTCCTCGGGCGGACAACCACTTTCTATGGAAAATTTCCGTGGAGTTCGGAAAATTGCTGATAAATACTCTTTGAAGATCGACATTGACTCTGCGCGTTTTGCTGAGAACGCCTATTTTATTAAGAAGCGTGAACCGGGCTATGAAAATAAGGATATTCAAGAGATTGTTAAAGAAATGTATGACATGGGCGATTACTTTACGATGAGTGCCAAGAAAGACGCCATTGTGAACATGGGTGGCTTGATTGGTATCAAAAATGAAGAAGAAATGTACCAAAAGGCGAGTACGAGCTGCGTACCCATGGAAGGATTCATTACTTATGGGGGACTTTCCGGGCGGGATATGGAATGTTTGGCGGTTGGTTTATATGAAGGCTTAGATGTAGATTATCTCGAAAGCCGCATTGGACAAGTGGAATACCTGGGTAATGAACTGCGTAAGCGTGGCATTCCAATCCAATGGCCGGTAGGTGGGCATGCCGTCTTCGTAGATGCTGGTCAATTTCTCCCCCACATTCCCGCAGAACAATTCCCAGCCCAAGCTCTTAGTAATGAACTATACCTTGAGGCGGGGGTCCGCCCGGTAGAAGTAGGTTCCCTATTGCTGGGTCGCGATCCTGAGACTGGGACGCAAAAGAAAGCCGGCGTGGAGTTTATGCGTTTGACCATTCCACGCCGAGTCTACACTGACAACCATATGGATGTGGTTGTCGATGCTTTAGCAACGATTTGGGAACGTCGAGACCAAGTCAAAGGCCTAGAATTTACCTATGAGCCAAAGGTGCTGCGTCATTTTCTTTGTAAGCTTAAACCCATTGAAGGATAATGTATTTTCATGATTAGGCCGGTGATATTTTCACCGGCCTAATCATTGTGTGTACCATGAAGACTGGTGATTTATATCGTTCACGGAGAAATAGACACATTTAGTAGGAATGTAGCATAAATAATCGAAATGTTTCAAATAAAACAGGAGGAGTTTATTGTATTTTGTCGAAATCAAATAGTCAGAATAATATAAGGGAAAAATTGAACGTTAACCAGTGAGAGGGGGGGTATTTTCATGAAAGCTGTAATTTTCCAAAACAAGCTGCCTTTGGGGTTTGCAGGAATTATGGTCTTATTAGAGTTAGTATTTAGAAATTCTGATTTCACGGTAATATTTTTTATTTTAAGCATCGTGGGTTTCCTCGGTATTATATTATTTCGCACAAGTCTAACTTTGAGATTATTAGCCTTTGCCATAGAATTCCTAAAGAGGGGATCTATGGGTGATTACATAGTTTTGGAAAGAGGGGTGGAGGTTTCTAAGCAACTCCTTGATGAGTTGATAACTCTAAAAAAGGCGGGTAATACGGATAGGACCGCGCTCCTGGAACTGCAAAAAAAGCTATTATTGGAGAATAAAGGACTTCTTTCCTTAAGCACTTTCTGGGAGCCTAATGCCTTTGATGGCAAAGATGAGAACTTTAGGGGTTCGGACTACTATGATGATGGAAAATTTACGGCTTATGTCTATTGGGAAAATGAAACTATCGAAGTGGTTGCTCTCAAGAATGTCTATACTGAAGCATGGTACACCACCCCCAAAGAAAGTCGCAAGGTTTCAATTATTAAACCCTATATTTATGACCTGAATGGCAATAAGATTTTAATGACAAGTATAATGCGACCGATCATTATTAAGGGTAAGTTCATGGGGGCAATCGGGGTAGATATTGAATTGAAAGAAATCAAAGAAATCCAAACTGATGTGGTTTTATATGAGAATAAATATAAAGGACATGATCTGGATAAGATCAAAAAGGCTTTAACGGAAAGAAATGATGAGCTCGGAATACTTGGACAAGTGATTAAGGCAACTAATATCAATCAGAAGGAATTGACGAGCCGTCTCTTGGAGACGGCAAGCGAAGTTACTAACACTTCACAAGAACTGACCTTAATATCTCAAGAGTCGGCCAAAGCAGTTGAAGAGATCGCAAAAACGATCGAGCAAATTGCAGGAACAGCCACAGAACAGGCGGGCGATAC
>JAJYAS010000305.1 GCA_021779415.1 Bacillota bacterium | reverse complement strand
TCACTACCAGAGACGTCAGAATCGTCTTTCTTGTAGACTTCCTTCTAACTTTTTTAGTTGCCATATCTAGTGTTTCTTCATCATATATTTCATCCAATTTACGATCGTCCAAACTCTTCCCTCACCTTTTAATTCGTTCCTGAATGACCTAATCATCTCATAACTTTCCCGCGAAATAAGGGGGAAACTGTCTCACAAATATAAAAAGGCCCCAACTACCGTAATAGTAAAGACCTTACTGACTGTCCAATGCTATGGATTCCCATTACCGATCAAAAACTAAAGACTTCACAACCGCAAAATACTCCCTTAAGTAAGCATTGGGTCTCAAATACCAAGGCGTCGGTGAAGGAACACCGATTGGATTTAATCCATTACGCCTGGCTAGAATCTTGGCCCGAAACATATGAAAATCATTCGTAATGACCAGCACAGGCTCGGAAGGTTCATAACTCGGCTGTTGCTCAAGAAGTTCACGCGTGAAACGGAAATTCTCAATCGTACTTGTCGATTTTTCTTCCTTGATTATTCGTTCCTTTGCGATGCCCTGCTCAACCAAATAACGCTGCATAGCCTCAGCTTCAGTAATCCATTCTCCAGGCCCCTTTCCACCAGAGACAACAACCCTCATATCCTTATTATCCTGTAGAATTCTTAAACCCTTATCTACCCGTTCCCAAAGAGTCCAAGAGAGTTTATCTCCATTAAGGCCCGCTCCAAGAATGATAAGGTAATCCACTTGGCTTGGCACTGGATCCTTGGTATTATACAGCAACAAGCCCTCAATCAGAATAAAAGAAGCTAGAAGCACCGAGATACCTATACGCACCAACTGACGAAGCCTTAGAAAGCGATCTTTGAGAAAATATTGCTTTAGATGGCTCCTCTTTAATCCCCAAAGGAGCATAGCTGCTCCAAGGACACTAGGTAGAAGGGTTCCAAGATTGATCCCCCCATTAAGTGCAAGAACGAAGATCGTATCAAGAATTCCCACCAATCCCAATATGATGAACATAATAGCAGCTCTATTGTTTGCCAACCTCCCTATCCTCCTTTCCTAGATTATCTAGAAGCCTCTTCAGAGCAACTAGCCCTTACACTGTAAACCCATTGCAGGCCAAGGACATCGTAGGTTGGTCAGTGTATCGGTGATACAACCCCAAAAATCTGACTTTCTTAAGCATCGCCTGTACTTTGGCCTACATTTTTTATTTCAATATAATTTCATAAAGCTCGTTTGTTCCTGACTTTTTGACGATAAGTTTATAAGTAGTAGCATCGATTGGTAATTCGTATACCCAATTGCCAGTTACTTTAATACTCGGAGAAAGTTCCTTGTAATCGAGATAATCATCAATTGCGCCGATAGTATCGGAATACGTTTTAAACTCACGATCTTTATTATCAACTATCATTAAATCTGGTGCCATCGTGAATGCCTTGTTCGTCGTATTGGTAAGGTCAGCATTGACTATAACAAACTTCGCACCTTCTTTAGCGGTTTTTGGAGAACTATAGTTGGCAGAGATTGTTTGCTTTTCTTCCACTCGATTGACTTTAAGTTTAAGCGTAGCAAGGATAATCTCGTCTCCAATATTTTTAGATATTATGGTCATATTATCCTTTTTCGCCTGTTCCATGACAGTCGTTGGTTTCTGATTTGCATCACTTGACGATGGATTCATTGCCTTGTTAAATTCTTTTCCAACCGAATTGAAGTTAGACAGAAAGACATCTAAAAGTTCTTCACTAGGTTCGTCAATATACCATTTATTATCAACCTTAATCAATTTAAGATCGATTGATTTTTCCACGAAGGAATCTTTTATAGTTTCCTTTTGCTTTTGCATCGCTGATACAAACATCTGCCCCATATCTTCATCATTCATCTGTACACCTGTGAAGGCTAAGGAAAATGCCTTCGAAAAAACTTCGCCAAGGGTTGCTTTAAGAAGCGGTCCCCCATTCACATACTTAAAATCTACAGTGACGGTAGCTTTATCATTTTCGATTTTTGTCTCTTTTACTGTGTATGTAATTTTAGCTGCATTTTCTTTGAAATAGTCCAAAAAGTATTTTTGATACTGATCGTTATTCTTTTTATCGTTCATTAAATCCGCGATTTTTTCTTTACTACTTGAATTTGATGGATTGATCATTGTGGCCATCTTTGTTAAATCAAACTTTTTTCCAGCATCAATAAAATCGGACACCGTTGATTCTGGTTTGGGAAAATTCGAACAACCTGCAATAAACAATAGCCCGATCATGAATAAGACACTCATTAGTTTTCTCAAGATTCATACACCCTTTCAAATTCAAATCTATTTTGTAAAAAATAGTATTCATTGTGAATGGCATGACCGTGCCAACATTCGTTACCTAGATAATCCATTGGCGGCTTTATTGATTGGCGAGTTATCGCAGTCGGTTAGTCCGAAGCTTATAATCGGCCAATTCAATGAAACTTTCTCTTGGTAGTTCGGCTAATCAACCTACAAAAAAGCTCCCATTCCTTGGGGAACTGATTGTCACCATACTTTTTAATCGTTCTCCCGTCCGTTAGAATCTCAACACTCCATTGGGTCCCATCGCACACACCAGTCTCTATATACTTAGCTTTCCAGTTCAACAGATTGATGATCTTTAACTCCTCAATAAAAGCTTGTGCTGTAGCAACATGGATAGTCTTCTTGCTCGTTTCCTCTGTCCCTCCTTCATTGAATCTCCATGTGGTTTCAAGATTAGTTAGATCAATAATGGCTTCATAATAGCCTCCGAAGTATCCACCCACGGATGCTTTAATAGTTTTAATTTTACGGTACGCCTCGTCAACAGCTTGCTCTCTGTTCCATTCATGTTCACAGTCTTTACAAAAGAATTCTGGAGCACTGCTACTAAGCATGCATCCACCCAGTTTTACGTTTCCAGCTTTAGACTCTTGAGAAAGCTCATAGCTTAGCATGCCATAAACAATCTTAACTGAATTTTTCGACCCGCATTTGAGACACTTCTTATAAGTTATTGCCACCCGCTCACCTCCTAAGTAACCAAAATAACTGATAACCCAACCGCTATAGCTTAAGCCATTCTGCTAATTCTCCCCGTTTCATGCATCAACAGACATTCGTTCATGCTCACTAAATCCTTAGGAAACGAACCAAAATATTGATGTTTTAACACCTCCCGCATACCAATATACCAGAAGGTGTAGACAAATTAATGTTTATAGCCATGCAGTTGATCGATGGTTTGTCCTTTAGACAACTATATTCCCCATCAACTGCGAAACATGGCGAAAAAGTAATTAAGGACAAAAAATCCCCTACACTTCACTAGTATAGGGGATAATAGTCACATTACTGATTTAGAACACATACCGCCCACAAATGATTGTACTTGGCCGAACTTGTCGTACCACATTGGTACCTGGACCCGACGCTTATCATTACAGACAATCTCCTGTGGCATTGAATACTCAATAGTACATTTCAATGTACTTGTAAGCCTTGTCGAAAACGTCTTTGTCCTTGATTTTGTACTTAATCCAGACAACACTCCGTAAAGCTTTCGTTACTTCCTGCCGTCCAGCCGTCGTGTTCTGCCAACCGGGGAAACGGACGATTTTTACGATAGCGTCAATATCATTTACAATGCGCTCGACGATAATTGGCGTGTTGTCATTCTTTACGCTGTTGAAAAGCTCAGTCAGTGCCGCTATACCCTTGTCGGTTTCCTCCTCCGGCACAGTTTCTTTTTCAGCCTGGGCCGCCTCCTTGGCGAGTTCAAGGAGCATTTTCAGAAACTCAATGCTCGTGATTAGACCTTGTTCGTGTTTCTCGCGTAATTCCTCAAGGCGCTCACCTAGCTTGATGAAGCGTTTGTCGCCACCGTGCAGGTGGATTTTGGCTACAAGGTTTATCTCAAGCTCCTTCGTTTTCTTTTTTGCGTCCTTGTTATGCTCGAAAAACTCGTCAATCAAATCAGCATCTAGCTTGAGGATCTCCATATCCTCGCGGACGGCTTCGACCGTGACGTTTTGATGCACAAGCTCTATAGTTTTCGCACCAAGTGCTGCCCAAATAAGGCCGCCACGATTGTCAGCAGGCTTAACCGACTCGTATACCCTCGTTAGCCAAAGGTAATCCGATTTATACGGGGCAAGGAAAGTATCTGGTGATAGGGCCTCCCATGCGCGATTCAACACGCGGTAGTCCGCGCCAAAAGCATCTTTTTCTTTGTTCGAAGGTAACGCTTCTTGCGCCACCATAAGCCCCTCCCAGCCTTCGACGGTGCGGTCAACACCACGAAAGTACGATAGGCATTTATCCATTAATGCGGGAAGCCGCTTCTTCACTTCCGCAATGTTCGTGATAACCTGCTGCACGTTCTTCTCATCAAAATCAAGGGCTTTCGCAACATCGTCAAAGATACCTATGTAGTCTACAATCAGCCCGTGCGACTTCTCCTGCCCGTAAACGCGGTTGGTACGACAAATCGCCTGCAATAGTGTGTGATCTTTCATCGGCTTATCAAGGTACATTACCTGTAAAATTGGTGCATCAAAGCCAGTGAGGAGTTTACTTGTGACGATGACCAACTTTAGAGGGCTGTTCGGCTCACGGAAATAGTCAAGCAATCTCCCCTCTGCGTCGCGGTCGCGGCGATAATCCTTGTACCGCCCCTCTTTGTCATTGTTCGTATCCATTACGATGTTCGTCGCTTCCTCGCCGAGAAGTGTGTCGAGTTCTTTCTTGTACAGCAGGCAGCATTCACGGTCGTAGCAAACCACTTGTCCTTTGAACCCGTTCGGTCCTATTTTCGCCCTGTAGTGCTTGGCAATATGCTCGCACACCTTGCGAATGCGTTCCGGCGACTTCATGATAGCTTCGATATTGACACGGTAAGTTACGTCTGCTTTCTCTTTCAATGTCAAGCCCATGCTATCAGCCATCTCGTCAAATCCTCTGGATATAACTTCTTTATTTACATGAAGTTCCACAGGTACAGCCTCAAAATGCAACGGCAGAGTAGCGTTGTCGCGGATAGAGTCCGAGAAGGAATACCGACTCATATAGCCGCTCTTGTCCTCTGTCGCACCGAAGGTGAAGAAGGTGTTTTTGTCGGTGCGATTAATCGGCGTTCCCGTCAGTCCGAAGAAGAATGCG
>JAJYAS010000304.1 GCA_021779415.1 Bacillota bacterium | reverse complement strand
AGGCTGTTCGGGTTATCGACAAACGCCAATAGGGAGGAGTAATTGTATGCTACAATTATCAATTTTTCTTGAGAATGCCAAGGGACGGTTGGCTGAGGTCATTAATTTACTCGCCGAACTGAAGGTAAATTTGCGGGCCTTGTCGTTGGCGGATACCAAAGATTACGGAGTGTTGCGGATTATCGTGGATGACCCTGAGGCGACAACGGAAAAATTAAGAGAAAACAAAGTCGTTGTTTCCTTAACCAAGGTCTGGGTCCTTAAAGTTCCTGATCGCGCTGGTGGATTGGCAGAGATGCTCGATCAACTCGTCAAAGAGGATGTCGTCGTAGAGTATATGTATGCCTTTGTGGAGAAAGAGAATGAGCAAGCTCAGGTTGTTCTCCGAGTACAGGATCAGGATGTTATGGTGAAAGCGATGGAGAAGATTAATTCGCCTATAAAATAATCACAAGGCTTTAAGCGTGGTATAAGCGTTCGAATTACTCAAGGTAGTACATTTTTATAGCCCAGCAAGGGGTCATACCTTGCTGGGCTATTCTTGACCTTGGTCCACTCACAGAGGACTTTAAGTCTTTAGTGCAGTTGGTTTTTTATAGATAAGGAGAGAATTGACTCCCCTATTTTGCAGCCTCTTTAGTCATATTCAAGGAATCTTCAGTTTCATCCTTGAGAACAAGATTTAGAAAAATTCCTGCTAGAGTAGCGAACATGATACCATGATTAGTTAACCCGATACCTACAGCGAATATTACCGCAGCAATAATAAGGTTTTTGTTTTGTGAAAAATCGACTTTAGCTTCGATCAACGTGCGGAGCCCGGCTGCGCCAATCATTCCGAATAATAGGATTACTACGCCACCCATAACTGGGGTTGGAATGGACATAATCAATGCTTGCAAGGGGTTAAAGGTACTTAGAATAATAGCACTAATAGCCGCAATCCATAGATTGAATGAGCTATATACCTTCGTAATGGCTAATACACCGATATTTTCTGCATACGTTGTCAGTGGAACTCCACCAAATATACTGGCTATACCTGTTGCTAAACCATTCCCTAGAACAACTCTATCAAAACCTGGGTCTTCGATTATATTGGTATGAGTAATGTTACCAAGAATCATCATATGACCTAAATCTTCGATCAATGTTATAAGAGCTAATGGAGCGAAAGTTAGAATGGCAGTTATATCTAAGTGGATTGTGCCAAAGCTTTGGAAAGGTAAAACAAACGGAGTTTTAAACGATGCCATAATCTTGGCTGAATCAACTAATCCCATAAACCCAGCAAGTAAATATCCAGCCACAATTGCTATAAGGATCGGTATGACTTTAGGAAACCCTTTAGCGTATACACTGATTAAAATTGCTACCGCCAATGTAAAGATTGCTACAATCCAGTTTGCACCGGCCATTGATACTGCTACTGGCGTTAAACTTAATCCGATAATTGCGACAACACTTCCTGCGACAACAGGAGGAATTATTTTGTTGATCCACTTAGTGCCAAATAGACGAAGTATGAAGTAAATGAGAATATATGCTATACCTACCGACATAACTCCGGCCATTGCTGAACCTAGATTATGCTGATCTTTGACAAATGCCGTTAAACTGGCAATAAAGGCGAACGATGAGCCGAGATAAGCAGGAACTTTGCTGCGTGTTAGAAGTAAGAATACGATTGTCCCAATACCTGAACAAAACAAAGCGCTAGCGGGACTTAATCCCGTTAAAAAAGGAACTAAAATTGTTGACCCTGTCATGGCAAATAAATGTTGAACGCCGAGAGGTATAGCTCTTGATAGTGGTAATCGTTCGTTAATTTGAACTTCATTCATGTTTTCATCCTCCTAATTTGCTTAATGCCTTTAGATAGGCATGTATACTCTCAAGTATTCCTCCTCTTTCTAAACAAAAAACCTCTTCCCTGCCCGCAAGCAAGAAAGAGGTGTCCATGTATAATTCATGGTGCGCCATTCCCTTCTTAGTCTCACGGGACTAATTTAAAGGTGCAAGGATTTAAATTAATCTGAGCATACCATAGGTTATTCTAGTTTGACAAGAGGCTTATGACTTTTTTGTCCCAATTAAGCATATGAAGCATATGAACCCTGAATAAGCCTCTATCTTTGATTATTTAAGCTGGACGGGCTATGATAAAATGAAGTCATATGAAAAATTTGATATAATGGTATCAACCAATACTGTCAATTAGCGCAACTGTTAATAGTATTGATCTAGTCTAATAAGGAGGCGTCATTGTGTTTCGCTATGCTGAAGTATTGGTTGATGTAGCAAATCGTCGCCTAGATAAAAGTTATCATTATCTTATTCCTGAATATCTTACCTTAAGCATAGGAATGCGTGTGCTCGTTTTTCTGCAAAACCGCAAGGTTCAAGGACTCGTTGTCAATGTGACGAATGAGCTACCAGAAGAACTAACGTCAGTAACCCTCAAACCTGTATTAGAAATTGTAGATGAAGACAGTCTGGTTCCTCAGGAGTTAATCGAGCTGGCCCACTGGTTAGCACAAACGACGATTTGCTCGGTTGCGCAAAGCTTACATACGGTCTGGCCACTTCTGAAGGGAAAAGTAGAAGAGTGGGTCACCCTCATCGTATCTGTCAAGGATCCAGACGTTCAGAGCCTACAGTGGCTCGATTTGGAAGCCTTCCGAGCGATTACGGTGCTTAGCCGAGCACGGAACCAATCGATTTCCCAGAAGATTTTTTTGAAGCGAGCGAATGTTTCAGAAGGGATTCTTACTAAACTTCTCCAACAAGGTTGGGCGAAAAAGGAAACGCGTTTTGTCACGTCAGGGGCGGGGTCCAAAAGGAAGGCAGCATGTATTGAAAGTTCTTTGGTCGAGGATCGTAAGTCACCTTCAGGTCGGACTTACGAATTAACCGTAGATCAAGCTGCCGCAGTGAGAAATGTCCAGGCCGCCTTAGAGGAAGGTTCCCCTCAAACCGTTTTATTACACGGCGTGACAGGAAGTGGAAAAACGGATGTTTATCGTGAATTGATCGCGCAAGTCTTAGTGCAAGGCGGAGATGCGATTCTTCTTGTGCCAGAAATATCCTTGACTTCCCAAGTTGCACGGTATTTCGAAACCCAATTTGGCAAGAGAGTCATTATTTTGCACTCCGGTCTCCAACCCGGGGAAAAAATGAAAGCTTGGGCAGACATACTCTCTGGGCAAAAACGGATTGTCATCGGGGCTCGTTCAGCGGTGTTTGCACCCCTGCCAAATTTGCGTCTTATTATTTTGGATGAGGAACATGATGGCGCGTATAAACAAGATGAGAATCCAAAATACCACGCGCGAGATGTTGCCCGCAAGCGGATGGAACAGAGAAAAGGGGTCGTCTTGCTCGGGAGTGCGACTCCATCCTTGGAGGCCTATGCTGCAGCACAATCCGGTAAAATTCGCTTGCTAACCATGACTCGTCGGGTCGGAGAGAGTGTTTTGCCACCGGTTGAGATCGTGGATATGCGGGAGGAATTGGTACAGGGAAACCGAAGTATGTTTTCACGGTTGTTGCAGCAAAAATTGCGCCAAAGATTAGAGCGGGGCGAGCAAACCATGCTTTTTTTAAATCGCCGAGGGTATTCCACCTTTGTGGTTTGTCGAGAATGTGGTTATGTGGTGAGTTGTCCCAATTGTGATATTGCCCTCACCTATCATAGCCAAGGGCAGGCCATGCGTTGCCATTATTGCAACCATAGTGAGCTTCCTCCGCATACCTGTCCGCAATGCGGTAGTCGATATATCCGTTTTTTTGGTCAAGGTACACAGCGTGTGGAGGAAGAGCTACAGGGTCTCTTGCCAGAGGTTCCAATCTTGCGCTTAGACTTTGATACGACACGATCAGGCGATGCCCATCGCACGATCTTGGATCGATTTCGTCGTCAAGAAGCAGCTATTTTGGTAGGGACGCAAATGATGGCCAAAGGATTGGACTTTCCCAATGTCACGTTAGTTGGGGTGATTGCCGCGGATCAAATGCTTAATATGCCTGATTTTCGGTCTCGAGAACGGACGTTTCAACTTCTTACTCAAGTGGCTGGTCGAGCGGGTCGGAGTAAGACACCTGGTGAGGTCGTGATTCAAACGTATACTCCGACAGAGGATGCCATTGTGAGGGCGGCCCACCATGATTTCCAGGGGTTTTTTTGGGAAGAGATTCGCTATCGTAAAGAACGAAGGTATCCACCGTATACTCACATCATTCGTGTCCTTCTCCTTCATGAAAAAGAGGATCGGGTCATTAAAGGGGCCCAGGATTTAGGGGGCTGTCTGCAACGAGGAATGCAGGATCCTAAATTTGGAAATACTGAATTAGATCTTCTCGGACCTGCGCCTGCCGTTCTGTCCAGACTTAAGAATCAATGGAGATGGCAAGTTTCAGTCAAAGGGAGACATCTGGAGCAACTTAGAGCATTTTTGCATCAAGGGGTGCAAAGTTTTTTTAAGAGTTCGGCTAGCAATGGTATTGTTCTAAACATTGAGGTCGATCCACTTTCCTAAGGCAACGTGGAGGTCCATCAATCCTGAAAATTGCTAGTTGCTTAATTATAGGATATAACAGAGAGAACGATATATCTGAGCAAATGACTGGAGTAGGGTTCTTATTGAAAGGAGTAAACAAAAATGGCTGTTTATAAGATTGTGGAAATAGGTGCAGAGATATTGCGCGAAAAGGCAAAAGAAGTTAAAGAGGTTAATCCTTCGATCATAAAACTCCTAGATAACATGCTTGATACTATGCTTGCCGCCGAAGGGGTGGGGTTGGCGGCTCCTCAAATCGGGGTATCAAAGCGGGTTGTTGTTGTTAAGGTGGACGATGAACCCGTTGAACTCATTAATCCTGTTATTTTGGAAAAAGAGGGAGCGGCTACCGCGGAGGAAGGGTGCCTTAGTATTCCCAATGTGACGGGAGATGTCGTACGGGCTGCTAAAATTCGTGTCCAAGGGTTAAACCGACAAGGGGAAATGATGGACATTCAGGCCGATCGTTTGTTGGCGCGCGCTTTACAGCATGAGATTGATCATCTTGAGGGAATACTATTTGTCGATGTGGCCAAGAAAACTTATCGAAACTAAGTCGGAGCGCTGTTCTGTACGCGTCTGCGAGTTACGCCGCTGACTCGCTGGACGGTTCGCGAACCGTCGG
>JAJYAS010000303.1 GCA_021779415.1 Bacillota bacterium | reverse complement strand
AGGTGATTTCTGTAATCACGCGTCCTTCGGGAAAGTTTACCCGTCCATACCCTGTAACCACAAGTTTTTTAGGCTTTTCTCTGTGTTCGTCGCCGTACGACTTTAATAAGGTCATACCCGCTTGCACAGAATCGAAACGTGAGGGTATGACTTGGCTGTATACCCGTTCCCCGTTTTCGAGCACCACCAATTTCGTATTGACCGAGCCGAGATCTAACCCCGCTTGCTTCATGCCCGAATCATCTCGATCAGAGCCTCAATCCGGGTCAAGAGTTGCCCTTGATCTTCTTCGGAAAAATCACTTTCTAACCGCAGGAAAGGAATTTTTTTCTTCTCCATTTCTTTACCTACAAAATAGCTTTCCACGCCATAAGGCTGGCAGAACTGAAGGGTAAAATCAATCACTGCATCTGCTTTTAAGGTTTCAGCCATGCGAGTAATATCTTCCATGCGCCCTTGATTCGGAGTAAAACAAGCACAATTCACTTTTAATGGTCGCTTAGCAATATTGGCGAGCATATCCGATACGTTGTCAGCAGGCTCAGTGACGTCCTTATAATAACGTTCTCCTGTGCAGGTTTCCTCCCCGACAACGACTGCTCCGGCCTGTTCAATTAAGGCATGAAGTTTCCAAGCCGGAAGAGGTTGCGGTGTTCCCGTCACCAGAATCCTTGGCGCATCAGCAGGGGCTACTCCGCTCCCCGCCTTAACTCGTTCATCCAGTTCATCACACAATGAATTGACTTGGGCTGTAAAGCGAACTGGATCGTCAAAGAAGGAGAGTTGATTAATCACAAGGACATCTAAACCGTGAATAGGAGCAGGGTTATGTTTTCTTAAATCAGCTAATCTTTGAAGTGCTTGGCGTTTATTATTGATCGTTTGAATTCCCTGGGCAAGATTCTCAGCGGTCAAACCCACTTTAGTCTCGCGCTCAATGAAAGAAGCGAATTCCCGCACTTCTTCTTCCCAAAGACGTGCGTCTTTGACTTCTTTCTTTTGCGGAAGCTCCATCACGTAGGTTGGGATATGTTCATTGAGAATCTCCCACGCTTTCTTCTTCCCATCACAGGTCGTCTCCCCGATGACCCAATCGGAAATTTGGAAATACGGGCAAATCCTATCTAACTTAAAGCCCATGGTCGATTTTATCAAAGGACAAAGGTTGCGCGGCAAAACTTTTTCCCCCGAAGAAACCGTATACTGGGCCCCAGCACATAATCCAATGCTGGCACTTCCTGTCGCCACGACAATTTCCTCCGGAACATAGACGCAAAACGTTGAGAAAACCTTAGCTCCGGCTTCCTTCATGGCGTAAAGTTCGTGCACACGAATTCCATGCACATCTCCGACTACAGCGTCAAAATACCCCATTGCTTTCGGGCGATTGGGCCGATCCAGAAACAGACTCGTATAGATCGCTGGCACAGGGGCCAAAAAATCATCGTGTTTTTCTAGGTCCATACCCAGTGCTGTCCATAATTCCCGGTTATCCATTCTTTTTATCCTCCTCATTATAACTTACAATTTACTCCCCTTCAGATCTCAGTTCAAAAGTTCACTATCAGTTTTCTGTAAACGTCACCGTATAGCTCCCTTTCGCCTCTTCCTTTCGGCAGGGTTTATTCCTGAATTGGGCGAACTTTTCCAAGTTGCTTGCCTCCGCTTCAGTCGCCACAATGACCTTAAGTGGGCGTCCCATCCCCAACACCCTCTTAACCTGGTGAAGACTATCGGGAATAGGAAGGTCCCGAAGTGTATCCCTGACCATACCCCTTGTGTCAAGGACATCCTCTTTAAATCTCAAGGGAACTCTATATTCTTTCATAAGATGCTGCTCTGCTTTCTTGAAGTCGTCTTCCGTCAAGTCTCCCCGTCCAAAAAGGACGCAGTGGCAAGTGCCACGTTCTTTAATTTCCTTTTCGACAAACTTGCAGGGACAAATCAGCTTCCTATTCAAGTCCTGTGAAGCGGATGGTTCAAAACAAGGGCAATATCTCTTGCCGAAGGTTTTCTCACTCTCAACAATCCATATCTTAAGATTTGTGAAAAACATCCAGTGAGGGTTAACTTTAAATCCCTTTTGGGCAGCGTACTTTTTAATCCACAAGTCTTGCCTTTTAAGCTCAGCATAATACTTAATGTACGACCCAAAAAAATCTTTCATCATGGCAAGGGTCTCTTTCGAGTTCACTCTCTACACCCCCACTAACTCTATTTCGGTGGCCAATGGTCTTAGCTGATCAAATAAGTAAAGGACATTGTTTTTTTCTCCAATTATAATTTATAACTAATATTAGTTTATCATTAAATATATATGTATGGAAGGCTTCTTTAGAAATATCCCTGAATTTCCGGTATAAATGGGGTTGGAGAAATACTTGAAGGTCCTAGGCCTAAAATATTAAGTTTGATCCGTCAAACGCCCGCCAACCAAGAAGGCCACCCGATCAGAATAATCTCTGGCTAACGTCATATCATGAGTTACTATTAATATCGTTCCACCTTGGTCACGGTAATTTAGTAACCACGCCATAACTTTTTTCAGAAGTTCGGAATCCATCATTTTTGTTGGTTCATCAAGAATAAGAATTTTTGGCTTGGTGATTAGTACGGATGCTAGCGCGACTAATTGTCGTAAGGAACGGTTAAGATCATGGGGATGTTTATCCACCATGCTTTCTAAATCGAAATCTTCAGCTAGCTTTCGGGCCTGTGTTAAAGCTTCACGTTTCGGTATACCACGAGTAACAAGGCTCCAAGCAATTTCTTCAACGACTGTGGCGTTAAAGATCTGGTCATCTGGATTCTGAAACAAAATTCCAATTTGCTTAGCTAATTCCCAAGTCGGAATCTTCTCCGTGTCTACGCCATTGACGAAGACCTTTCCAGCTTGCGGCCGTAGAAGGCCAACAAAGTGTTTAACCAAGGTAGACTTACCTGAGCCGTTCGGCCCTATGAGCGCTAGGATTTCTTGCGGATTGACCTTTAATGTGATATCTTCTATGCCGCTTTGCGAATCATAACGATGGATGAGGTTCCGTACCTCAAGGGCAGGGTGTTCGTTTTTGCTTGATAGTTCTCTTTTTACAGCTGTTTTACTAATTACTTCTACTCTTTCTGTCAACATTGAATCCCCTTGATTGAGAAGGGATGGAAATGTCCAAGCTTTTGTTTGATTAAATTGAGTCGGCGTGACCTCAGGGAATTTTAGGGTTTCTTCAAACAGTTCACTATTACGGAAGTATAATATTCTATCCGCCCAAGGTGCTACCATGATCGGATTGTGCGTACACACTAGGATTATCTTACCGTTTTCAGCGAGTTCCCTTAAACCATGAAATAGATTGTAGGTAGACAAAGGATCTAACTGTTCAACAGGTTCATCTAGGAGCAGAATTGGTGCGTCACATAATAACGCCGCTCCAATAGCCACCTTTTGTCTTTCTCCTCCAGAAAGAGACCTCATTGTACGTTGCAATAAACCGCTTAATCCCAAACTTGACGCAACCTCTTGAATTCGTTTGTCAAAATCTAGTCCACTCTTTTCAGAATTTTGTAGAGGAAAGGCTAACTCCTCATAAACTTCTTCAAATAGATAGACATCAGAATCCTGTAATAGGACTCCTATAGTTGGACTATTATTTTGAAGTTTCGCATCAGCGTTATCGACGAAGAAGATTTGGCCCTCAAGCTTACCTGACGTTAGTTCAGGTATGATTCCTGATAAGCAAGCTAACAAAGTAGACTTGCCACTTCCATTTTTGCCGCTAATTAAGATAATTTGCCCCGGAGTGGCGCTGAAATTAATCGTTTTGAGGGTCGGATTAGCCGCTCCATCATAGGTGAAACTAAGGTTTCTTATCGTGATACTAGCCAACTTGTACTCCTTTTTTCTAACGCACTTAATGCCTGACACCTTGCTTACTGACGTTTGAAGGAAGTAAAAACTCTCTTATTTAGCGAACCCAGAGAGCGATTAAAAAAGAACAGATGCCACTTACTATGACCAGTTTATCAGCGGTATCCCAGTGAATTCCCCTCTTCTCACGTTTGGAATTGTATTCACGCACGTAAAGAAGTTGAGCCATTATTTGAGCTCTAATCAGTGATTTGATAATGATGGGTATCATCACTGCAAGGTAAGCTTTAATTCGTTGCCAAGGGTATTTTCCTATGCGCAATCCTCGGGCTATCTGGACATTTAAGGTAACTTCCATTTGTTGACGAATTACCGGCAAAATAGAAAGAACGAGCCCTAGAACAGTACCCAAATCAGGATGGATCCAACCTAAGGCTGATATTATAGTTCTCAATGGGTTAATAAGCATAAATAGTTGCGTCACTGTCACAATTCCCAGCAAGCGTAGCGCTGTAATTAACCCATAGTTAAACCCTTCGAGTCCAAAAATATATACAAAATGCCGATTGTGGGGATTCACTAGAGTGTGGAGTAAGATGATGACGCTTCCTAGATAGACTATAGGTAATAAACGTTTCAGTAAGGAGGTCAAAAGGCCAAGATAAGCTGCTATCAGCAATGATAATAGGGTGAAAATAACCAAGACCAACCAAGTATGCGAAAATAGTATCGCTAGGAGTACAAGCGATACTAAAATAGCTTGTGCTCCTATGTTGATGTTGAGTAGTTTTTTCTTAACTGTCCACATTTGGTCCCTTACTAATCCCCTTCATGTTTTGCGGTAATTTACGAATAATGGCCATGACCAAATAGGCGCTTAGTAATTTATCAACAAGATTTGCAGGTATACGTGCTAGGAAAGCACTGGCGAAAATTTCATTTCCTGATTTTAATAAAATAGAATAGAGTATGTCCACTCCGCCTCCAGTAACCCCACCAAACAAGTAAACTGCGATAGGCGTACCAATGATCGGAGCCACAAAAGCTAAAATAATGCCTGCCAATAAGGGTGTAATATAGTCTGTAAATCCTCGTTTCTTTGCCAAAAATCCTACCACTAGACCGATTGCGGCATTAACTAAGGCAAATGGAATGGAGACAGGATCCGTTGCCAGTCCAGTAAAAACGTTACTTAGCAAACCAGTTAAAGCACCTAACCAAGGGCCCAAAGTTACTGCCGCTAACATCGTGCCAATACTATCCAAGAAAATGGGAATCTTAAAGGTTGTAGCCACTAGTCCGCCTATAATGTTAATGACAATACCTGTGGATACCATGGTTAAAGCA
>JAJYAS010000302.1 GCA_021779415.1 Bacillota bacterium | reverse complement strand
GGCTCTCACCTGGTAAGTATCCCCACCCACCGCCCCCCTTTTTCAAAGGGGTTAGCTGCGTCCGGTTCCAAAAGCCTTGTGCGTTAAGCCGGGGGCATTTAGGACCACCAAGGGATAGGTTAAGGAGGGTAAATTGCTGTACTCGGAGGCTTTGTGTCCCTCTTACAGTTTTGTTGACGCGACTGCACACACCTCATTTTAGTCTCTTAAAGCAATAGGCGTTCCCGTTTATCAGCGTTTTCTGTACCTTTCTCAAAATTGCTGGCACTATAGATGCACCATATTTTCGGAAAAGCGAAACGCGCAATTGAGAATCAGCAATACCATACAACAATAGTGTAGCGGCAGCCTCAAGCTCCGCTTCCTTTAAAATGTTGAAATGAGCAATCGTGCATATAGTTTTCATTTTTTGGATAGCTAATAACTGCCTCTCGAGACGTTTACGATTGTTTGCGTGCATTGCCCCCTTGCTAAATCTTATCTGAACGAGAACTTCTCTCACTGTCAGCACTCTGTAACGCTGACTAATCCTGTACCAATATGGCCAATCTTCAGTAGTATGTCGATCCTCATCGAAAAGGCCTATGGTCTCGATACATTCACGGCGAAGGATTGCGCTGGAGCCCGAACCGACCAAGTAGTTTCCACGCGCAAGGAGTTTAGAGGTGATTTCATTCCCGTGTTTAAAATAGAAATTGCCTCTATTAATGTCCTCCCATCTCTTTATTACCATGCCCGATTCGTCAATAATTTCAGCAAGCGTATGACACAGCCCATACTCCGGTCCAGCAATATATAAACTTTCTACTTGCCTATTAAGCTTATTGCTTAGCCAAATGTCGTCAGCATCCAGAAAGGCAATCAGGGGCTGAGTTGATTCCAAAATTCCTCTGTTTCTTGCTGCGGGCAGCCCTCTATTCGGTTGATCAAGAACCTTCATGCCAGGAATATCCGAAAAACACCTATGCACTATCACAGAGGTGTTGTCGGTTGAGCCGTCATTTACGACGATTATCTCGGCCGGGGGGGGGGCTTGTGTTAACACTGAGCTGACACATCCCTTTATCCATCGCTCTGCGTTGTATGCCGGAATGATCACGCTTACGGGGGCCCGTTTAGACGGCTTTATAGATTCAATCTCACGTATATCCATGTCGATTCACCAATTGTATGTTAAATTTACACTTCTTCAATTCGGCTTAGAAAAATTTGAACCTTCGAACTCTCTCACGAATAGCGACACACAACAAGTTTCTCTGATCAGGAGTAAGGAAAAGCGAGGTGGTAGCAACTATAATAGCAAACAACAATGAACGCTGACCGATCCCAGTTTCTATAGCACCATTCAAACCGACACTGAGGGAAGAAGATATCACGGCACCTAAACCAAATAGGAATAGGAATAGATTACGACCAGTAATGCGTAAGCCGTCTCTTTTTAAAAAAAACAATAAGTTTAGAGCTGTCCCGCAAAAAGCTCCAATAATAAAACCTATAGGGAATGCAGCAATCCCATATTTTTCCATGAGAAAATATGGAACCAATACCCAAAGAATATGTATTACGCATACGGTGAAAGTATGGACAAAAAGATAACCAGAACCTATTAATACTATCTGGAAACATGAACTAAAGCTGTTAAAAAAGGTTGCAACGATGAACAGAGGTAGAGAGCTTGATAACGGCATAAAACGGTCAGAGAAAAGGACCCGTATTATAATATTACCAAACATTATACATGCGCAGCAAATAGGGATACCAACCACCATTATAAAGAACAAATATTCATTAATTTTGTACCTCTTTTCCACTTGTCCCATATCCACAGACATAATGGGAAGAAGGTAGAAGTTGCTGCCTCGGTTAAACATTCCAACATATTCCATGATACTGATTCCAGATTGGAACACCCCCAAAGCCCCTATTCCTAAATTTCGTACAATCATAATACGCTGAATATATTGGCTAGATACGTTTATCATCGATACGGCAAGGGTATTACATGCGAATATAAGTATGCGCCAAACCGCGTCGCCTTTAAGAAAGTTCTTGGTGAAATGAACTTGAGTCGTTCGGAAAGTATAAATACAGACAATTCCAGCAGTGATAATTGCCGATATCATAAGGCTGACAAAAAAACCAAGCATGCCGAACATGTATACGAGACAAATTACAAGTATAAGGTCCAAAAAAGTAGTGACCAGCCTTAATTTAATTATTGTCCCAATTAGCATATATCCTTGAAGCGTGGCGATAAGAACCTGCTTAAGGTTAGTCCAGATTAAAGTAAAAGCAAACAGAATAAAGTAGACATCTATTATCTTTGGGTCCAGGAAGGCTGAAATAAAAAATTCTTTCTTTAAAACCAAAATACCACTGATAATAACGCTTGCTCCAATTACTGTAAGAATGGTTAATGTAAATATACTATCCACTCTTTCCTTATCTTCTTCTGCTGAGTATTGTGATATGTATTTAGTTGTGCCAGTTATAGTACAACCCCCAGCAATAAGCCCTATTATTTGAAAGAAAGAACTCATTAAACTATAGATTCCGAGTCCTTCCGGGCCGATCGTATTAGCAAGATATTTGTTCCGAACCATGCCGACAGACGCCTGCAGAAGCTCAGTAACACCTATCGAGCCGGTTGTTTTCAATAGTTTTTTCATCGATACCTATACAATTCGATCGCATTTAAGTAAACATTGCGTCTGACTCAATTGGGCTTTGCACAAACAATTCTTCCCTCAGACGCCGAAAAAACATTATTATGTGTGGCAATCTGCATTTCAGAAATACGTACTAATACTGCCAGAAGCCCCATCTCTATGGTCAGTATAGCGTAAAGCTCGACCTGCCCACTGAGATACCAACCACCTGTTGTTACGAAACAAATCATCCAGCTCGATATGCAATTAACTATCGAAAGAATAAGCATTCGACCCTTTCCGTCCTGTGCTCGTAAAAAGCTGGAAATCCCAGCTGTCAATGTACCAACTATCCATACCAAAAAGCCAATCAAACCTATTAATCCACCTATAACCCAAATATTCAGGAGTCCCTGATGAATACCTTGGATCGGCATCAAAGATCGGGAAGATAATGTCCAATTCTCGAATGTACCCATTCCATATCCAAAAATGAAGTGAGGCCATCGCAACAGGTCCCTTATTACGTCGATAGACCAGTCCAAACGCTCTGCTACGCTTGCCACTTGTAAGAAACTCCCACCAACAAGCCAACCTCTCATATTCAGATAGAGATCAATTTGTCCTGAAAAAAGCACTAGACCTATAATGATTGAACACGGCAGCCAGAATCTGAGCCCAGGCCTTTTCTTAAAAATAATGATATAAGAAAGCAAAGGCAATAATCCAACTAAAGCGCCTCTGGCACCAGTTAAGAGAAGAAGCTTAAAGATAAATAAAAAAGTCAATAAAACAGCTAATCTCTTAAACCCGGTAAATTCAAAATAGAAATATGGCAGAAAGCACAACGTGCTCGAAAGTAAGGCTGCATAATAGTTGTTAAGACCAAGAGTGTTTGAGTCTAACCGTGTATAGTAGGTATTGTCAAACAATGGTATCGGACCTTGACTTGTAGTCAAGAGTGCAAGGATTCCAGAAAATACCACCGCTACCACCACACAAATTAGGGTTCTATACACATCATCTTCTGTTCTAATATAAGAAATCGTTATCGAATACAGCAACAAATGAACGCCAATGATCACATAAGTAATTCGTAATGCTGATAAAATGTCGAAAAACACCAGTTGTACTATAAATGTAGAAAGTACCAAAGCGCAAAACCCTTTGGATGGAAGGGATGTCCATATTTCAAGCAATCTAACCGGATAGCGACAGAATAGATATAAAAAAAGAAAAGGAGTAATCAACGCTGCACCAGAAATGTAGTATGGATTTCCAACGAAGTCAGTATATGCGAATATTCCGTACAGAGCACGGATCCGGGAAAATAAGGGGAGTAGGGCAGTAAAGAGTGTTATCAACGCAACCGGTTTCAGTTTTAACAATACAAATGGTGCGAATGGCAAGAAAGCTAAAACTACACAGAGGATCAACAAATTAACATCTGCTCCGGTTCGTTCTCCTGTTTGTTTGAATAACTTGAACAACAAATCAGCGAATAAATCAATATTACGCCCGAACAACACAGCAAATGCGCCGAACCCTATCATCATAAAATACGGAGATTTATTTTCCATCTTCCTGCTAACTCTGAAAATGTTTGACAAAATAGACCGAGATAAATTGCCCGCATATCCGGCGCATTTATAAAGATACCCCACTGCGCTGACAAAAAATTGAAAAGGTTCCCTGACTTCGATTATGAAAGGGTTACCGTTCCTATAAACCATAATCAAAGAAAGGGGGCCACACATGCCTTATACTGGAGTCAGCGATCCTTGCAAGCGTTTCCTGAACGGTACGGCAAATTCTGAGCAAATCAAGCGGTATAGCAAGCAAGTCCTGCGGAATGAAAGCCCATCTCATCTGCAGTCTTGTCCACAATGCCAGGTAACTCCTGAGCACTTTAAACGCCATGACAAAAGGCAACGAAATTTAATGATTTCAAGAGGGATAAAAAACAGGTTCTGAAAATCGCCGAACAACCCACACGCACCGAAAAAAACTATGAGCTCATCCATGATGTTTGTTTGAATTAACTCAAAGGCTTGCAGTTAATTCATAAATATCTTGACAGACCATAGTTCTCGCAACATATTAATTCATAATATTGTGTTCCGTCTCACCGGCAAAAGCCGGAGTCCAGAACGATTTCAGGCTGGCGGGAAGCCAGAATGCCGGATCAAGTCCGGCAGGACGGGAAAACTCTGGAATTTCCAGAGAAATATCAAATAACAGAATTTTTTCTTACGTTGATAAAGACAAAAGCATAATAACTATATCCGGTTCCAGGTATCCGGGATTAGATCTACTGTATTCATATTCTTCTTATTAAACCATTTTTGGGGTGCAATCACCATCTTGTCTTTATTAGTACTAAGCCACGCACCCCACCAACTGAATGAGCTATTGGCAACAATATGGTGCTTGCATAGACTCATCAGTCGCAAATCCTCGTAGTCTAAATCCACACCGTTGTGATCTACAATGGTAACTGGCCCAGGAACACTAAAATTTGCACGCACCCAGTTGAGGTCGTCGCTGAAAACATAAAAATGCAGCCCAGGTATC
>JAJYAS010000301.1 GCA_021779415.1 Bacillota bacterium | reverse complement strand
CAAATGAGGAGTCTCGTTTCTTAGAAAACCTTGTATAATTAACTAGAGATTTATGATGTTCGTAGACAGAGAAAAAGCCAGTGATGAAAATCAGCGGCTTAAAAAAGAGCACTTAGATTAGTAGTGAACAGAACATCATGAATCTCGAATTGTACTAAACCGTCTGCAGAAATGACTTTGGTTATGGGAATTCAATCTTCTTTACCTCATTAAAAAATGCTCAGACTTGGTATTTTCGATGAGCTTCATCCTGGAATTTAACGAGAGACACTGGTTAAAGTTCTAAAAATGGGTAGACCTTCCCCCTCCCCAGAAAGGGTAGTCTTTTAAAAATCTTCAGTTTCAAGGCTCTTATGGGATTCCTGGAGAGAACCTTGCATAATAAGGAACAAATTGAGAACTACCGCATTCACGACACGTCTTAGTATAGTGATGAGGGTTGGGTTCCAAAGGCTTGCTTCCGGTCAACTTCCAGCACCTTAATAGCTTGCTTTTTATATTCCGACTACAAAGGATTCCATAATGCCTTATCTTTACAAAACGATTAGGAAGGACATGGAGAAGAAATCGTCTGGCAAACTCAGTAGCGCTAAGCGTCATAATCTTCGACTTACTTCCATCTTTGTAATCTTTCCATGTAAAACTCACAGAGTCATCATCGAAGGTCTTGATTCTGGAATTGCTGATCGCTACACGGTGAGTATAGCGCCCCAGATACTTTACTACATGAGCAGGCGATTTAAACGGTTTCTTACAAAATACAATCCAATCCTTCGAATACAAATGATCAATAAGGGCTTGGAAGTTGCTTTTTATCATCAGCGAACGAGCATCATTAAAGAAACAGAGTTCTTTATTTTCATAGGCATTCTTTAGAAGATAAAGAAACTTGCCTCTAAACTTCCGTGAAATGACTTTAACCGGAATGAAGAACTTTTTACTTGAACGAACAAAGCGGAGACCATCAACTGAGAGTCCTCCTCCTGGAACGACACAATGAACGTGAGGGTGAAATGATAGATTTTGCCCCCAGGTATGGAGAACAGAAGTTACACCAATCGTTGCACCAAGAAACTTAGGCTCTTTAGCCAGTTCAACAAGGGTTTGCCCGGTTGCCTTAAAAAGTAATGAATACAGTAGACTCTGATTCTGAAAAACAAGGGTATTGAGTTCCTGAGGCAATGTAAATACTAGGTGGAAATAGCCAACCGGTAAAAGTTTAGCCATCTGAGAATTAACCCATTTTTCTTGAACCGCCTTCTGGCATTTGGGACAATGCCTGTTGCGGCAGGAATTATAGGAAACATCCACTGTTCCACATTCCGTACACACTTCGGAGTGAGAGCCTAGGGATGATGTTCGGCAATGACGTATCATATGAAACGCTTTGGCCTGATCAGGAGACATCTGCTGAAGCGGAAGGTGATTAAAAATATCTTGAAGTTCAGGCATGCTAATCACGTCGATCCAAAGGACTTCTGACCGAAGCGATATGGGCCGTGGAGAGATGAATATAGTTAGCGGTCATGTTAACATTGCTATGCCCCATGAGCAACTGAATCGTCCGAAGGTCTGTATGATCCTCTAACAAGTGGGTAGCAAAACTGGCTCGAAGCGTGTGCACCGTAGCAGGCTTAGTAATCCCTGCCTTATCTTTAGCCTCTCTAAAAGCTAGTTGGATATGAGTGGCGGAAAGAGGTTTATCCACGAAATAACCGGGAAAAAGAAAGCCGGTAGGTCGATAAAGTTTCCAGTAACGTCTCAATTGTTCAAGGTTTTCCAAAGAGAGAACAGTTAAACGATCTTTGCTTCCTTTACCCTGGCTCACCCGGATAAGCATGTTTTTTGAATCAATATCGGAAACTTTGAGGTTGAGAGCCTCGCTAATGCGCAAACCTGAAGCGTAAATAGTCATAAGAATGGTTCTGTGTTTGAAATTGCTCACATGATCTAAAATGGATAAGATTTCTTCCTGAGAAAGCACCTGATTAAGTTTTTTGTGGCGTTTAGGTCGAACAATGACATCGCCTGACCAATTGAGGTTGAGGACTTTATTGAAGAAAAGTTTAAATGCACTACAAGAAATGTTGATGCTGCTATGACTTATTCCAGATTTGATGCGATAATAGAGATAGCTTTTGAGTTCGTCGGGCGAGATGTTTGTGGCAGGTCGCTTGTAATATTGTTCGAGTAGGTTCAGTTGGCAGAGATAATGTCGTTGGGTTTGGGGTGAGTAACCCCTAAGTTCCATTTCGAACTTCAATTTTTGAAGATGGAGTGAAAGATTTTCTTGCAAGTTTTGAGGCATGATATTCATCCTTTCCAAATTAATTTGGGTAGCAAAAAGATGATATCATGCCTCATATGTATTTTGTCTTTATAAAAAAGCCACCGCGCAGCGGTTTAGTACAATTGACAATGCACGAAACCGCGAAGGCTATCGCAACTGTTATGGGGATTTAATTTCTAGTCTCCTTTCAAATTTATAAAGATTTTGATGTGAATTCAAGCAAATGTATCGAAACAACTTCAAGAATGCTGAAAAAGATGTAGTTTCCCCCTCCCCAAAACAGGGCACTTTATTAAATACATGCAGTTTGAACTGTGATTGGGGGAGATTTTCCCAAGCTCAAAAACCGTTTGGGTTTTTCTGATCCACAATTAGGGCATTTAGATAAATCTAATCCTGTGAGCTTCTGGATGAGTTGGAGGGTTGTAGCTTTCTCTCCAATTAATAAAGGGGTATTGGTGAGTTGTTTGCAAATCTTCAGTTTGGTTGTCTTGTTACGATTGCCAAGTAAGCCGTAGTGCCTAATTTTCATAAAGCGACTCGGCAAGATGTGAATAAGAAATCTGCGGATAAACTCCTCGGCGGAAAGAGTCATCACCTTATGCTTACTGTCGTCTTTGTAGTCCCGCCATTTGAAGGAGACCGTATCCTTTTCCATGCTAACGATGCGCTTGTTGGATATAGCCACTCGGTGAGTATATCGCCCCAAGTATTCAACTACACATGCAGCGTTTTTAAACGGCGGTTTGCAGTAAATAACCCACTCTTTACCATACAGAGAGGTGAGCAACTTTTCGAATTCTTTATCGTCGGAAAGATATTTTTGACTTCCGTGGAATTCAAGACTGTTTTGATAGTAGAGCTGTTTAAGGTAATACAGGAATTTGCCTCTGAACTTCCGAGAGAGAACTTTAACCGGAATGAAGAATTTCTTTCTGCTGTTTACCCATTTTCCGATGGAGGATAATCCGCCGCCGGGTACAATGCAGTGAATATGCGGGTGGTGCATGAGGTTTTGTCCCCAAGTATGCAGAACCGATGTAAAGCCAATCTTTGCACCAAGATATTTTTTGTCAGAAGCTAAATCGGTGAGAGTTTCAGCAACGGTCTTAAACATAAGGGTATAAACTGCTTTTTGATTTTGGTAGACCATTAAATTGAGAGTATCCGGGATGGTGAATACCACATGGAAGTATCCGATGTCCAGTAGATTGCTTTTCTGGTTTTCAATCCAACGTTCTTTGGCCAGAGCTTGGCATTTAGGGCAGTGCCTGTTGCGGCATGAATTGTAAGAAATACGGGTATGCCCACAACTGTCACAAACCTCCTTATGGCCGCCTAACTCTGACGTTCTACATTTTTGAATGGCGGACATCGCCTTATGTTGCGCGATAGTAAGCTTATGGTTGGTACGATAGTTTTTGCCGTATTTTATGAAGATATCTTGGACCTCAGTCATTGGCTTTGTCCGATTCAGTCATCTTATCAAGGGGACTTGTTACGTTGAGAGATTCAATCTTAACCAAATGCAAGTAAACGCAGGTCGTGTTGATATTTGAGTGGCCGAGTAGTTGCTTGATGTGATAAATACTTGTGCCGGATTCCAGCAGGTGAGTCGCGAAACTATGCCTCATAGTATGGACTGAAACGTTTTTAGAGATGTTAGCTTTCTTTACATATTTATGAAATAGATTTTGTACAGCTTTGGGTGTAATGTGTGTGCCGCTATGGTTTCTGCTGTAAAAAAGCCACTCTTTGGGGCGGTAAGCTTTCCAGTAAGTTCTAAGAATATCCAGGTTAGATTGAGAAAGCAGGGCGTAACGATCTTTGCTGCCTTTGGCGTTGCGGATGAACAACTGCATTTTAGAGCTATGGATATCTGAGACTTTTAGGGAGGCCACTTCACTTAAGCGAAGTCCTGCACCATAGAGGGTCATAAGAATGCATTGATCTCGTAAGTTGTCGCAGACGTTAAAAAGGGCTTGAATTTCCTCTTGGGTAAGGATGTCAGGGAGTTTGCGTGGTTTTCGGTGGCGAGGGATTTGCCTGGGGTTTAAGCTGACGTTCAGAGTTACGCCATACAAAAAGCGGAGGCCGCTGTTGTAGGTGTTTACCGTTTTAGGAGCAAGTTTCTAAACTGTAGTGAGATAATGAAGAAACTGCCTAACATCTTCTACACCTAGCTCAGTTGCAGGTTTACCGAAGTGCTCCTGAAGAGTTTAACTTTGGTATAGTATTCAGCCTGGGTATGCTTACTAAACCCTCGAAGCTCCACATCGAATTTGAGTTTGGCTAATACTTCTTCTTTTGTCATATTCAATCATCTCCTGCAAAATAGTTTTACAGGAGATGCAAAGCCTCATAACAGCTAATAGAAATATTTGCATGAAAGTAAGAGATTTGCTACAGAAACCACCGCGCCAGCGGTTTAGTGCTTTGTCTATACTGCGAAATTCGTTAACCCAACCAAGTGCCTAATAATTAGAGTAATGACGAAACTAAAGACAAAGCTTGCTATAGGATGTAAAAGTTAATGGAAAAAAAGACAAAGCGGAAGACTGCCACGTTCGGTGACAGGAACTTAAGTTGTACGGAAAATATTAAATGAGGGGCTGCTGTTAATGAAAGAAGGATTTAGGCTTTTAGAATTTTCATTAAAAGAGTTTATGTTAGAAAATGATATACACGTAATATTTTCAAATGCTAATGCACAACTAAATACTGAAGCTTTTAGCTGTGCATTAATTATTGGAGAAAATGGATGTGGAAAGTCGGAGCTTCTTGTCAATCTTTTGAAAGGTCTACTTGAATTAGATGAATTTAAACGTAGTAATAAAATAACAACATCAAAGTCAAGATTAAGATACAATTTGAAGTATTATTTGAACGAGTGTATATACGAAATAGAAAACGATAAGGAATGCACAGCTAAAAGCT
>JAJYAS010000300.1 GCA_021779415.1 Bacillota bacterium | reverse complement strand
TGTGCTGTTGTCTAGATTATTGCATACTAAAGAAAGCTTAATTTTATCGACGATCGAGGTGATTAGTGAACTGGGTCTGCAGGGGCTTACGACTAGGGAGGTGGCGAAAAGGCAGGGTATCTCCGAATCAACCATTTTTAAGCACTATAAATCCAAGAACGAACTCATCTTGGCCGTCCTCGACCATTTCTCCCAATATGATCAAGCGATTATTGAATCTTTAGGTTTGAAAGAGTTTAAACCTATCGAAGCCATTACCTATTTTGTAGAAGCCTATGTCACCTATTATGAGAATTACCCAGAAATAACGGCAATTACTCTTTCCTATGAGGGGTTAATCCGTGAACCAGAACTTAGTGCTGTGGTCAAGAGAATTTTCACCAAACGGGTCAAGACTATACAATCCTTAGTTGAGGATGGTAAAAGCCAGAATGAAATCTCCAAAGACGTCGATTCTGAAAGTTTGGCAGATCTTATTATTGGTTTAGAAAGAGTTGTTGTCCAGCGATGGCGCATCGGCAATTATAACTTTTCTCTAAAAGAACATACATTAAAGGCTTTAAAAATGTTATTAGATAGTTTCAAATTAACTAATGGAACATTGCTCGAGTTGATGGAGGAGTGAATTAGATGAAAAAAATGCTTATTGTGGATGACGCGGCTTTCATGCGACTGTCCATTCGGAATATGCTACAAAATTATGATCTAGAAATAGTTGGAGAAGCAGCAAATGGGGCAATTGGCGTTGAAATGTATAAAAAATTACGTCCTGATGTTGTGACGATGGATATTACCATGCCAGAGATGTCTGGGATTGAAGCGCTCAAAGCTATTAAGGCTTTTGACCCTCAGGCCAAGGTTATTATGGTTTCTGCTATGGGACAGGAGGGAATGGTGAAGGAGGCCATAATTAGTGGAGCAAAAACATTTATTGTTAAACCATTCAAGGAAGAATTCTTATATCAAACAATTAGTAAAGTGTTAGGAATTTAAAAGGTCTTCTGTGTCAAAAGGGGGTGAATGAATTGTCTAATCAGTATATTAATGAACCGATGCTGGATCTCTTTATTTTTGAGTCAATGCAACTGATTGAACAAATGGAAGTTTTGATCCTAGCGAATGAAAAGTCAAGCTCTTATGCTTCTGACGCCATCAACGAGATCTTTAGGATCATGCATACGATCAAAGGTTCTTCAGCGATGATGCTCTATAATAATATTTCGACGTTAGCCCATTCTATGGAAGACTTGTTTTTTGTCCTGCGTGAGGACAAGCCCCAGAATGTCGACTATTCAGAGTTATCGGATTTGGTGCTTGAGGGGCTCGATTTTATCAAAGTGGAAATTGCCAAAATTCGAAATGGAGACGAAGCTGATGGCGATGCTACTGAATTAATTAAGAGTTTACGAGTCTTTAACGCCACAATTATAGGTCAGGATTTAGGGGGTATAGATCAACATAGCTCGGATGCAGAGAAGCAACAGTATTACATAAGTAAAGTCAGAATGGAAACTGCGCCTCTTGGTAACACATTTCAGGCCACCCTTCGATTTGAACAAGATTGTGGTATGGAAAACCTTCGAGCATTTGGGGTGGTCAACGATCTGGGAGATCTTGTCCAAGAGTATTACCACATACCAGAGGACCTCGATCATGAGGATAGTGCAAGAGTTATATGTGACGAAGGATTTACACTGTTTCTAAAAACAGATCGCACTTTGGAAGAAATTCATAGCGTTCTGATCCAGACCATCTCGTTAAGGGATCTGCAAGTGACCCAGGTGGTAAATAGTGAACTATTTAATGATCTCCGCAAAGAAAGAAATATTTTGCTAGAAGACAACTCGGTGAAGCTTCCTAGCAATTTGGGTCGAAGCTCTGTAGCTAACGGCCATGAAGAAAAAGAAATTCATTCTGCGGCAACTCAGCAAAGCATTATAAGTGTCAGTGTGGCCAAGCTGGACCAACTGATGGATTTAGTGGGAGAAATGGTGATCGCTGAGGCGATGGTGACGCAAAACCCAGATCTCAAAGGGTTGGAACTGAATAACTTTGAAAAGGCTGCGCGACAACTGAGAAAAATCACCAGTGAACTACAAGATACGGTCATGTCTGTGCGCATGGTGCCCTTAACGGGGACGTTCCAAAAGATGAACCGAACCGTTCGCGATATGTGTAAAAAACTTAACAAGGAAGTTCAGCTTCAGTTGATGGGCCAAGAGACTGAAGTGGATAAAAATATCATTGAACATATTTCGGATCCCTTAATGCATCTTATTCGCAACTCAATTGATCATGGCATAGAAATGCCTGATCAAAGAGAAGCCCAAGGCAAACCTCGCTTGGGAACGATTATTTTAGAAGCAAAAAATGCTGGAGGGGATGTCTTAATTATCATTCGTGATGATGGTGAAGGTTTTAATAAAGATAGAATCTTAGCTAAAGCTCGTGAAAAAGGATTAATTCAAGGACCTGAAGACCAAATCATGGATAGAGACATCTATAATTGGGTCTTTCTACCCGGATTTTCGACAAATGAGGCTGTCACGGAATTTTCGGGGCGTGGCGTGGGAATGGATGTTGTTGTGAAAAATATTGAGGCCGTGGGCGGAGCAATAACCGCGGATAGTGTGCCCGGTAAAGGAACGTCCATCACTCTCAAAATACCTCTTACCCTGGCGATCATTGATGGCATGAATATTAAGGTAGGAAATGCGCGCTATACCATACCGACAACCGCGATTAAGGAGTCCTTCAGGCCAAAAATCACGGAGGTGATTGTCGATCCGGATAACAACGAAATGATGATGGTTAGGGGACAATGCTTTCCCATCCTGCGTTTGCACGATATTTATCATGTTCAGACAGAGGTAACTCAATTCTCGGATGGGATCATCATTATGGTGGAACAAGACAACAAAACCCTTTGTATCTTTGCCGATGAGTTAATCGGTCAGCAGCAGGTCGTCGTGAAAGCCTTGCCGGAATATATACGAAACATGAAAAAAGTCAGGGGTTTAGCAGGGTGCACCTTATTGGGGGATGGAAGTATAAGTCTCATACTAGATGTTGCAGGCCTCATTGGTTTTAGACAATCAGCGTAAGGTTGAGGAAAGGAGAAAGACGATGGCAGATATTGTAGGACAAGAGTCTTTGGACCAGATCGAAGATACCCAGAAGGGCAAGTTTCTTACCTTTAATATGGGCAATGAGTATTACGGGATTGAAATCAAATATGTCACAGAAATCATTGGACTGCAGCCCATTACTGAAATTCCGGAAATGCCCCCCTACATAAAGGGAATTATTAATTTGCGGGGTAAGATTATCCCAGTTATGGATGTACGGTTGCGTTTTAGAAAGCCCTTTAGAGAATATAACGATAGAACGTGCATCGTGGTCATTGAAATCAAAGAAATTTCTATAGGTCTCATAGTCGATAGTGTTTCGGAGGTAATATCTATTCCTGATGGAGAAATTGTGGCTCCCCCAAACATGACAAAAGAAGGCAATAACTACATTAAAGGGATCGGTAAAGTCGGAACGGATGTGAAACTTCTTTTGGATTCAGATAAGCTGCTTAATGAAACGGACATGGAAATCATAAGTGATTTTTAGAAATAGTGGAGGTGTATTAGGAATGAAATGGTTTCTGAATATGAAAATAGCAGTAAAGCTATTGTCAGGTTTTATACTTGTAGCTTTGGTGGCAGGTATTGTAGGAGCTTTTGGGATTTTTAATTTAAAAAACATTGAGCAGATGGATACTGAGTTGTATAGGGTAAATACAGAACCAATCGGAGTCATTGCCGATGTCGCTATTGCTTTTCAAAGGCAACGTGTTAATTTAAGGGATATGTCGATCGATATTCAAGATGCTACGCAACAACAAAAATATATGGCAATGATCGATGAATTGGATACAAAAATAGAAGCGGATTTAAAAGAATTTGCGACTACAATTAAAAGCCCTGAAATGCAAAATGAATACGATAATTTAGTTAAAGTTGAAAACGAATATAATGTTATTATGCATAAAATGACAGGCTTATTCTTAACCAAAAACGTGTCGGAAGGGTTTGCCCTAATGAGAGGGGATGGAGCAAAAGCCGCCGAAGTTGTTGATGCGCAAATACAAAAAATTATAGATTTAAAGGTGGCACAAGCTAAGACAAAATCGGAGGCCAATACAGCTACAGCCAATACAGCAACAACAATGATGATTATTATTATCAGCGTAGGTGTACTCATAGCAATAGGGTTAGGTCTATTCCTTAGCTCGATTATCAGCAAACCCATGAAAAGGTTGGTGGACGTTGCAAACCGCCTTGCACAAGGTGATCTTGACGTAACTATTGATGTTACTACCAAGGATGAAGTAGGGGTTTTGATGAATTCCTTAAGTAATGTCATTTTTTCGTTAAATGAAGTAATGGGTGAAATCAATAATGCGTCGTCCCAGGTTGCGTCCGGATCGAGACAGGTTTCAGCCTCAGCGCAAGCACTCTCTCAAGGGTCTACAGAGCAAGCGAGCTCTATAGAACAACTCACGGCCTCGATGGAGGAGATTTCAACTCAGACCAGACTCAATGCGACCAATGCAACACAGGCCAATGAGTTAGCTTTAGCTGCTCAGGAGGGAGCAGTTAAGGGCAATGAGCAAATGCAGGGTATGCTTAAGGCCATGGATGACATCAATGAATCATCCGGAAACATTTCTAAGATTATTAAAGTTATCGACGAAATTGCCTTCCAAACGAACATCCTGGCGCTTAATGCTGCTGTTGAGGCTGCTAGGGCGGGACAGCATGGTAAAGGCTTTGCTGTAGTCGCGGAAGAAGTTCGTAATCTGGCAGCTAGAAGTGCCAACGCAGCAAAAGAGACAACCGCACTGATTGAGGGTTCGATCAAAAAGGTTGAAGGTGGCACGAAAATCGCTAACGATACCGCGACAGCGCTCAATAAGATTGTCGAGGGTGTCACCAAGGCAGCAAACTTGGTTGGGGAAATTGCTACCGCCTCTAATGAACAAGCTTTGGGAATTAATCAAGTGAACCAAGGTATTATGCAAGTGTCCGACGTTGTGCAGACGAATTCCGCTACTTCTGAAGAAAGTGCTGCAGCTAGCGAGGAACTTTCAAGTCAAGCAGAACTGTTAAGAGATCAGGTAAATAAGTTTAAGCTGAAGAAATCGACAGGCCCTTCTTATAAAGGGTTTGAGGATCTGAAC
>JAJYAS010000299.1 GCA_021779415.1 Bacillota bacterium | reverse complement strand
TTCCAATCCCTTTGCAATATAACCACCGAGTTGGGTTGATCGTCCCGACCGTTCCTCAAGGTCTACTTCCTCGAAATAATCATCAAGCCCCTTTAAGCTTTTCATTTTAGAGGGTCCCTTCGGGAAAATTGACTCACCTGTTCCAAAATATGAAGGAAAGTCCTTGCCGTATTCCTCCATTTCCTCTGCTTTCTGGGGATCCACATCCTTCAGTTCTACCCATTCAGGGGATGAAAAATATTGATTAAACCCCTTCAAACTGACTAATTTCCCCGCTGGCAAATCGATACCCTTAGTTTGTTGAGTTTGGGCAGACCTACCCACACTCTGAATCATTCTGTGCTTGGGCTCTTTTGAACTGCCGGCTGAAGAAAGTTTTTCTTTGGAAGTGTTAGACCCCACGGAAGTTAATGTCTCTGAAAAAATCCAGAGCATAATTGCCGCGACAAAACAAATCAAAGGGCCTGCCCAAGTCAAACTTCCCATCATGACTGTAAATAAGGAATGCACTTGTTTTCCAATCGCAAAACCAAAAGCACCTAGTAAACCTGCGATTGAAACCATAAGTAGTATGGCACTTAATACTTTAAGCCAAAAAGCATATGTAATTTTCTTCTTTTTCGACACACTTATCCACCTCCACGCTTCTTATTCATTATGGTAGATGAGCTATAAGAATGTCAAAAGATTTTTTTTAAAAAAATGCCCCTAACCAGCTAAGGTATAGGGGATTAAGATTAATAACCTAATAAGACACCTTCTTGATTTGGTAAAGGGTGAAATATCTCTTGCGAAATCTCACCTTCCGCATTCAAAAAGACGTGACCGGTATAAATAAAGCCACCTTTGGACCAATATCGCAAGTCTAAAAATTCGACCTTGCCCTCTTTGTTACTTGAATGATTAATAACATGATAATAAGGAGTAAACTGATTAAATATTTCTGCTAGATTCCCTTCAAGAGCATTGGAAACTGACGGATTATCCCCATCGAATTTTGGCAAGACTCGACAGATCGAAGGAACCTTATTGCGGATAATACCAAAACGAACATTATCTCCTTTAAAAAGAATAAAGTTCCAAGTAAACGGATGATACATTGCCGGTAGTACTTTAACCTGATGAAAATCATTCAAACGATATATCTCCATCAAACTTTTACGTGTTTTCAATCTTCCAAAGTGGCGGTAACCAAGGTATATTCCACTCAACGTAAACGCAGCCAACGATGAGATTGACGCATAGTGCGGAACCTTTAGAGAAATGAATAAAGACACAAGTAAAGAACATAGGACGATGGGATCTGTTAACATAATCATGTCCAGGGTAATTTTTTTACGGGAAAAAGGCCAGAATAACTCTGCTCCATATGAGTTTAATAAATCCATAACGCTATGAGACACCGTCCCTGCAAGTGTCCAAAAGAAAATAGTCGCCCATGAGCTAGTTGGAAAAACGAGATACAGAACTGTGCTTAAACCAAGCGCCATAGCACCTAAAGAAATTAGAGAATGACTAGCTCCACGATGTTTTAATAAATAATTCAAACGACCTTTTAGATGAGCAATAATATCTAGATCTGGCAGCATAGCCCCTAAGGTACACCCTAGAATAATGGAATCATTCAGTTGGATTGTGTGGCCGGAGAGAGTACTCAAGGCAATTCCTATTAAGCCGTGTGTTATTGGATCCAGGATTGACCACCTCCTATTGAATTACATCCCTTAAATTCCTTACAACAAATCTTATTATATCACGTGTAGTCTTCAATAGACTATTAATACACTTTCCTATTTTATCTATATATTCCAGTTTTCTTTTTATAACTATTATATAGACAAAAACCAAAAACCTAGTTTTGACAATAGGTTTTTGGTCTTCAGAGTTAACGTTTACCTTACTTACTAGAATGTGTAGCTACTTTGATTGAATTATTAACATCGTGAATTTCAGGAATATGTTGAATCAAATTTCCAGCCCTTTCCCGATCCTCTTCGGAGTACACTTCGCCAGTCAGAAAAGCAATTCCATCTTTAACAAAAGCACGAATTTGTCCAGAGTTTAAACGATGTTGACCAAGTTTGGCGACTAACTGCTCGGTTAACCATAAATCTTTCCCTTGGGAACGGTGGCGAGTAAATATTTCGCTAACCACAGCTTTTACTCCGGGTACTTGATAAGCCGTTTCTACAACCCATTCCATAGCTTCCTGAGTATCAACAAGTCCACTTAGAGTAATTAGACCATTTCGAGCTTCAGTCCTAATTTCATGAGCATTTACCCATGGTGAAGTAACTAATGCATTTTCAACACGATTGACTAAAGTCGCATCATCGACTGCCTTCTCCAAAAACTGAATCTCACTGCGTATTTCTTTGACTCCACGAACTTGAGAGGCTAAGCGTTTCGCTAATCTCTCTGTACTTTGGGTCTCTACATGTCCAAGCAAAGTAGCGATTCCTCGACTAACTCGACAACCTAAATGGTTTATCTCCGTGTAGTTTGCCCCCTGAAAACGCTCATTGATGCCCTGTTCAATGTCTTTATCCAGTATAGTTCCATCATTAGCGACCGTTAGCGAATTATCTAATTCTTTAACCCCATCAATTCGACCTACTCGACTTCCAAAAAAATCTTTTTCGACGAGGCTATCCACCATTCCCCAAAGTGTAACTCGATCTCCTTTGACCTTAACATGGATCCCCAAAGCACTGTCTCTAAAATGAGTGTGAATAAGCTTTTCGATATCCCGAAGGACGTCTTGTTCAGAACGTAAATTTCCCATAAATCTCCCTCCACTCAGAAAACTGTTACTACTCGCATAGAGGGTATTTTATCCCAAGACTTCCTCTTTTAATCTAAGACCCTTATGATTGTCAAACTTTGCACTTTGTAAGGTTTGCCGCAAGTTCTTCTAAACGATGTAATTGATCTCTCAACCCCAATACAATTAATAGATCTCCTTGTAAAATTGCTTCACTAGCGTCAGGATTACTGATCACCTGATTGTCCCGCAAGATCGCGAGAACCATGGCCCCTGTTTGCTGCTTAATTCTACTCGTTAATAATGTTTCCCCAACTAAGCATGAGCCTTGATCAATTTTTAGCTCCACCATTTCCATTTCAATATTATGATCATGAATCACGGTTTCTAAATATTCAACACTAATCGGTTTTAGGATTGACATCGCCATTCTCCACCCACCCAGAGTAGCCGGAGAAATTACTTTGTCCGCTCCAGCTCGCAATAATTTTTTCTCAGATTCAGGCTGATCCATCCGAGCTACCACCTGAATATTAGGATTTAGGCCTTTGGCTGTTAAGGTGACAAAAACATTTAAGGAATCCTCAGGGAGAGCAGAAATTAGTCCCTTAGCCTTAATAATGGAAGCCCTATTCAAGGTTTCATCATAGGTAGCATCGCTGTTAATGACTAAAAATCCTTCCTCAATTAGCTGGTTGGCAAGGTCCTCCCGTTGTTCTATTACGACACATGCCGCTCCCTCTTTACGCAGGCGGTAAATGACTTGTTTGCCTACACGCCCTGCGCCGCAGACAATGACATGATCTTGAAGTTGTTCAATCTTCTTATTCATCTTTCTTCTCCAATACACGCCGGCCAATTGACCTTCAATCAGAAAGGCCATTAAAAGACTAGCAAAGTAGAACATGATACCGACTCCGCTCAACATCAGGAAAATCAAGAAAATATGCCCTTCTTCAGTCTTGGGTTCAATATCTCCAAAACCCACCGTTGTGACTGTCTGGACTGTAAGATAAATAGCATTAGCTAAACTCAGGTGTTCCGTTAATATAAGCCCGACTGTTCCGACAATCAAGGTGATAAGTAAAGCCATAAAAGCGAGCAAAACACTCCTAGCCAACAATTCGCTCCTTTCTGTCTGGTCCAACGTTAATCAAACATGAGCGAACTTACTTCACTCAAAGTTTGAGATGCTTCTGGCATTTTGCTAAATTTCTAAGTAAGATCTTAGTTGAAGGACACTATCATAAGGGACATCCATTTGACCCAGCTTTACAAACCCCGAGGGTCCATGATAATCGCTGCCACCTGTTGCTAAAATGGCAAATTTATCGGCAACTTCTGCATAGTATTGAATAAGGGCTGCTTGTCTTTCCCAGTAGCCATAATACACTTCAAGACCAATTTGACGATAGGCTAAAAGAGAAAACACTATCTGGGGATCCCAGAGTAGTCCAGGATGGGCGACAACAGGAAGTCCGCCACATGCAAAAATAAGATCAACAGCATCCTCGAACGTATGGTTTAGATAAGGTAAATGGGCCACTCCCCCGGGACGAAAATAAGCTGCAATCTCTCGCCAATTTTTATTCTGACTGCTACCACCTTCCTGATGATAAATGGCCCTCATAATATGCCCCTTTGTAACAGCCCCATTTGCTCCGACTTCATTCTCCACATCTTTCCACGATAGAGAAATCCCACCATTCTTTAAACATTCAACCATATCATGAGCTAAAGCTGTGCGTTGGGTTCGGATCTCCTGCAAACGCGCCTGTAAGAGTGGATGATTAACGTCTTTAAAATAACCTAAGAGATGGACTTCATGCCCTTGGTAACTGGTTAACAATTCAACCCCCGGGATAATCTTAATATCTAATTCTTCCGCAAGAAGTTCAGCCTTGATAATTGCTTGAGTACTTTCATGGTCCGTAATTGCTAAGGTTTGAACATTGTTGGTATGGGCAAGGTTAATAACCTCTTCGATCGAAAGCAAGCCATCAGATTCATGCGTATGAATGTGTAAATCTGACCTCAAAAACACCCCTCCCTTATTTGCATCATACCATTTATTCCAGACTCAATCCAAAGACTCGCCTGAACTCCCACAGAAGGTCAAAGATTAATTTAACTATAGTATGCCTATTCTTGTTTTTCCTCAAAAATCCTGCCTGCTTGTTTCTTAATTAAAGGCAATAATCTTCAAGATCTTTAATACAAGGAAATAAGGGATATCATCGTTATAACTAGTTCAATTTATTTGGATTTCTAGTATAATACATATAGCGAAGCGAAGCAGAAAGATTATAAAAACAGGAAAGAGTTAGCGAGGATGTTTGAATTTTTCTGCCCAAAGTGTCACAATACTTTATTTAGTGCAAGTGATCATCCCCATGAAGAGACGATCTACTGCTCAATTTGCAACACTTATCTTGATAATCCATATTACAAGAAACCATCTAATTAGCAAAA
>JAJYAS010000298.1 GCA_021779415.1 Bacillota bacterium | reverse complement strand
CTTGAAGGTATCGCGATAGGATTTAATCGTGTTAATGCTTACATTTCTCTGTCCAGGCAAAAAATCCGTCAGATAACTCGCAAGCGTCCTCGCAAAATCAGTCTGCTTCATACAATTCCACCTCCGGAATGATGTATGAACAAGTCTTCTCGATCTTGCTTGTTATGTCTGGGTACAACTCAGCAGTTAGCCGCAAGTATCTCTGACTGCCACGCAGATCTTCATGGCCAAGATATGAAGAGAGATAGGGAAGACAATTGTTAAGATCCCTTCCGTCTAGGACCCAATTCTTTAGGCAATTAACTGCGAAGGTATGCCGGACATCGTGAATTCGGGGGCCTTTTCCCCTCCCCAGGTGTGAAATCTTGGCTATTCTAAGTATCGCTCTAAAGAGTTTATAAATGGTTGACTCGGAATAATGACCGCCATATGGCGACGGGAAGAAAAACGGATTGCCTATCTTTCCAATACTGACATTTGCCCAGTACTCCCGGCATCGTTCCGTTAGACTGTCTGCCATTGGCAGTATACGCTCTTTGTTGAACTTTGCATTTTTGATGTACAAGTAGCCTTTGTTAAGGTCAACATTCTGGAGAGTTAAGTTCATTGCCTCGGAAATCCGGAGTCCACATCCATAGAGTATGCGGATTAAAAGCGGCATAACCAAATGTCGATTTGGCGTTACGCCATTCGGTCTGTAGTGGTCGCACACATCAAAGATCCTTTTCATTTCGTCACTTGAAAATATGTACGGAATATAGGTGTATCGATCCACGGTGACCATCGCTCTGGGATAAACATACGCAGGATAACCTATACGATTTAAGTATGCCGCCAGTCCCCGCAACAATGAAATCCTACGACATTGTGTCGAAACGGTCTCATTCGGCCTGCGAGCGGTCCACTCAATAACCATTTGTTTTGTTAAAGCTGTCACTTTCAAGCCTCGACTGAACACAAAGGAGTCGAAACTCCTTAACATATCAGCTCCTTTTGCGAATTTGTAGCCTACAGCTTGTTTTTCTGCAATATAGTTCTTAATTAGCACGGCTAGTACGCTCCGAAACCCTAGGTTTTCAGGCATTCGGGAACACCTCCTCGGGGTCAAGCGCACAGGCCTTTAGCCCATTAAGATCTGTATGTAGATAAACCGAAGTAGATTTTGAATCTACATGACCCAAGATATCGGAGATAACAGCAAGAGACGCTCCCTGTTCCAAAAGGGCGCTAGCCAGCGAGTGCCTGAGTGAATGAAGCCCATGCCGTTTTCCGCGAGGAACGTTAATTCCAGCCAATCGAATGTATTCAGTAATTATGTTATGGAGGTTGGCATTTTCACCAAAGGCTTGAAACGGAGCATTAAGACGTACAAACACATACGGCACATCGCACTTAGGTCGTGCATTTTGAAGATAATCAATTAGTGCCCAACCTACATCGTGAAGAATTGGATATGTAACTTGGTTTTTTGTTTTTTCCTGCCGAATGGTAATCGTTTTGTTAGCCCAGTTCAAATTCGAAAGTTTCAAGGCCTTTATGTCACTGACACGTATTCCTAGCTTTGCGACAAGAATAAGGATGGCATAGTCTCGCTTTCCGCGAGGATTTCCCCGATCAATGACATCAAGCATCCGCTTTACTTCTGAAGGGTCCCAAGTTGATGGTACGGTGGGGTAATGGTATTTGTTCTGCTTTGGCACGCTAAGGGATAAATCTTTATCGGTGTACCCGTTTAGATAGAGAAACCTCAAGAAAACTCTTAGAGTTGTCAGTATGGAGGCGATACTCTTTTCGTGTTTTGGACAAATGCTTATGACGTAGTCCGATATGATTTTAGGCGTAATGTGGCCTACAGCCGTCACGCGCCGCAGTGAAAGATAATCGACAAAAAAGAATAATCGCTGGAGTCTGGTGCGCATTCCTCGAATAGAGTATTCATTGTTTGCGCATTCTCTCTCGTAAGCGGTCAGAACTTCCTCGAACTGTGGCGGCTTTACGTATCCCTTTCGCTTTACGATTCTGCGAATGATAAAGCCATGAAGTTGAAAATCTCCCAGAAGTCGGATTGACCGGATAGCTTCTTTTGCTTTCTTAGGGAAGGGTTCCAAATAATAGTCCGTTGTACATCCATATCTTTCTCTAAGATACTCCTTACCGAGATTTTCAGAGAAGTGCAACTCACCTTTGTCCCGCGCAAAGGCACAAATTCTCTTGAACGATGCTCGCAACCCGCATATGGTGTTGTATGCGTAATTGAGTCGCTTGAGTTCTTTGACAACATCTGTGGCTAGTACCTCAATTGGCTTTCTCATTTCCATAACCTACCTCCCTCTATAATCTAAAGATTTCTCGTGTTTACTCGCATTTTCTTAGAATTACACATTTCTTAAAACAAGCCACATGGATATTATACTCATTTATGCATTAAACTGGATGGGCATGGGTGCACCTAAATAAGCGTCTAGTATTTTCAGCTTATTTTGGCCGTTGGTATCCACATGCTCTCCGGTGGCAACCCTCCCATGTCTCGCAGGGTCCTTGCCCTAAATTCCTTCGTTCTGCCTATCCATGAGGTGGATGTTAGTCATGCTCCAATACTGGGTCTATGCCCTTATGGAAAATATTCAACCTAACTAATCCCGGCTCGTTTTGTCAATGTGCTATCTTGAATGTCTTACTGTCTATTGTTCTTGTTGTGTCTATGCTGCTTCCTGTAGTTGTGGTCTTCTGATATCGCTCATCATTTTCTGTGGGTCATATTTGGAGCCTTTAGTCAGCAGGGCGAAGAATACCCGTATTAACTTACAGCTCAACAGTATCAACGATTGCTTCTTCTTTAGTGGATTATGGTCCCTGTTTGTATAGTAGCGATGGAGTTCGCGAAACTCTGGATTCTTGGCGACAATTGGCATGATTGCCTGAAATAGCAGTGATCTTAGCCTTCGCCTGCCTCGCTTGCTGATGCTGCTTTTGCCTTTGTGCTTTCCGGAGCTGTTCTCTTTTATGTTTAGACCAGCGAGTTTCTGGATTTGCCGGGGATGCTCAAACCGGCTAATGTCACCGACTTCCGCAATGAAGCCTGCTGCCGTGATTAAGCCAACCCCTTTGATCTTTACCATCTCTTCAAGGCCTGGAATCTGCATAGCAAGCTGCTCCACTAGAGCCATCGTCAGTTCATATTGCTGCATATACATTTCATAGTTCTGCAGCAGAAACATCAAGTCATTCTCGGCAGCCTTTAGGCCTTCACGGACGCCTACAGACGTTCTAGCAGCCTCAACCAATGCTGTAGCTCGCTTAATGCCTACAGCCCTTAGCTTATCTTGCTTCCAGCGACCAATAATACCTGCAACGCCTTTTTCTGATATCTTGGCCGGAGTGGAAAACTCATGTAACACAGTCATGGCGGCCTTACCTTCCCAGTCTCCAAAGACTTGGTTAAACTCAGGGAAGTAGATGCTTATCCATCGTTTTACCCGGTTACGGATTATGTTTAACTGCTTTACAATCTGCCATCTAGTTTCCATAGCTGTCCTTAACTCGCTGTAAATACCTTCCGGTATATACGGTTCCATATAGCGGCCATCTTTGACGAGCATTGCAATGGTTTTGGGATCTTTACGGTCATTCTTGGTCGGATTGTTGTCGTCTAGTTCTTTGCTCCTTTTGACATGAAACGGATTCACCAGCACAAGCTTGATACCGTGATCCTTAAGTTGCTGAGCAATATTGAACCAGTAGTGACCGGTAGGCTCCATGCCAACCATTACATTGCTTTTGCCGCTTCTTTCTTGGATAGCTTGGATCCACGTTGTGAACTGAGAGTAACCATCTGCGTCGTTGTTAAACCTTAGCAACTTACCAACTTCTAATCCGCGGCCGTCAAAGGCACGAGCGTAGTGGATTTCACTCGCGATGTCAACTCCAACAATCATGGTCTGGTCAGTGATTTGCAAAATCTTTTCATTCTGGGTATACTTCATGTCAAGTACCTCCGTAGTTTGGATTTGTGCTTTCCTGGCAAGTTGGGCACATCCTTATTCTACTGTGAGGTGCTTTTTGATTCAAAGTTCATTTTTGTTTATTACAGGAATGCTCCAATAGACAAGATTTCATTGCCTATTCTGAGGTGTTATGGAAAGAAATTAAAGCACATCTTATGCAACACTAGGACGAACACTAATTTCTTTCCATAAATAAATTCTTTCGATAATTGCCAGCCCCTGGACAGCCGATCATTACGACATTCTGCCGGTTCTTAATAAAGTCACAAGAGGCAAGCTCCCAGATATAGGATTCCGATACATGTTCCAGCCTATTGTAGTTGAATTCATCAAGTGTCTTCATGACAGGAAACCCGGCCTGCTTAATCCGGCGCTTCTGTCCGGCGATTTGCCGCTGCGACACCTCAAGCTTCATGGTCTCGCTAAGAAATTTATCGTATCCGTCACCGGGGGATAGCTGCCTAACTATACTTTCATAGCCTACAAAGGCCGGAGTTTTAAGTTGCCGGGCATAAAGCTTAATGGTCTCTTTAATGGGGTTAATGTCGCTGGCATGTCCACTCATATGGTAACCCCCCTGTATATCAGGGCGTCATACCTGTCAAACTCCGGTATTGTAACCTTGATGTCAATCTCCGGAGTTATCCTCTCCGGTATGCTGATCGGTGTCAGATGGGCCCTTATCTGCTCTACCGATAGCTCAGGAGTATTAAGGGCGTTAACGGTTGCTAGAATCTTGTCCTCCCCGTAGTCAACACAAAGTCTAAGGAGCTTGACCATTTCCCTAGGCCCAGACAGCCTTCTGCCGATCTCCAGCAGCTGTGTGGATAGGTTGTTCTTAACCGGCTTGGCATTGAAAACACTGCGGGGGCGCTTTTCAATCAAGTCTATGTAATGTTCCAGGCGGTATTTGGTTTGACCTCGTTCATAACAACGGGGATATCTGGCTATCTCGCTGTTTCTGTATATCATCACTACTTCATTGCCGTAACCCTTGATGCTGACTTCTTTGTCGGCATATTTGACCGGCACAGAGTAGTGGTTGTAATCAAATCTCACCGTTGAGAAATCGCTCACTCTTTGCGTTATGCTCTTGCTTGGGTCGAATCTATACCTTGGTAATTTTGTTAGCCTTACCCTAGTAGTCAGTGCCATCTCACCGACGGTCTGATCCCGGCCGGCTATCCTATGCTCACGGTATTTCAGGCATCTGCGTAAAATTTCCGCGTTTAGCTCATCGATCGTTTCCACT
>JAJYAS010000297.1 GCA_021779415.1 Bacillota bacterium | reverse complement strand
CAGTACCCGACGCCGGGAATATCAGTGAGATTTTGGAGGACGAACTTTCCCGATAAATATTGCCGGGATCAGACCGACAAGCGCCAAGACGGCAGCGACAACAAAGGAGTCGTTAATGCCTTCTATGGTCGCCTGCTGGGCAACCATACCGAACAGCTCCTGCAGAGCAAAAGTATGACTGGCCTGGGCAGGGAGTGCAAATCCATGGCTTAAAGCACTGATTTGACTCATGATACCCTGATTTGTATAGGTCATAGTATTTGTATAGTCTGCTAAATGGATGGTGCTTCTCGTTGACATGATCGTCACTAAGATAGCCGTGCCGAAGGAACCGGAAACCTGACGCATGGTATTCGACATTGCCGTGCCGTGACTATTTAGGTGCCTAGGAAGTTGGTTAAGACCTGCTGTCATCAAGGGCATCATGATAAAGGCGACACCGAACGATCGGATAACATAAAGCTTAAGGATATCATCATACATTGTCCCGGACGTCAATTTACTAAATTCCCATGAGCCTGCTGCGGCGATGAGCAAGCCCACTATTGCCAATGGCCTCAAGCCAATTCGATCAAAAAGCGCACCGGCAATAGGACCCATGATTCCCATGAGTAGAGCGCCCGGAAGTAAAAGAAAACCTGATTGCATAGGCGTAAAACCGCGGATATTTTGCAGATAGATTGGCAGCAACATCATGGCAGCATACATAACTGTCGTTACCACTGCGGAAATGAGAATAGTGATTGTGAATATGTTATATTTGAACACTCTGAGCTCTAATAACGGGTTGTCGACCGTAAGTTCACGCCGAATGAAGAATAAAATAGCCAAAATACCAACGGATAAAAAGATGATGACCTCCATACTGCTCCATCCTTTATTCCCTGCCTCGCTAATTCCGTAAAGTAAGCTTCCTAAGCCGATGGTAGATAACACTGCTCCAGGTGCATCAAACGTCGGATAGGTAAGTTTTAAGATATCTTTCATCCAAATAACAGCTAAGATTAAATCCAGTATTGCGATTGGAACAAGACCGGAGAAAAGCAGCCGCCAAGAATAGGTTTGCACTACCCACCCTCCAAGCGTTGGTCCAATCGCCGGGGCGAAGACCATGACGATACCCATGATTCCCATGGCTTTTCCTCTTTGATGCGGAGGAAAGATCGTGAGAAAGACGTTCGTCAATAGAGGCATCAAAATTCCGGCACCAATTCCTTGAACAATCCGTCCCATCATAAACACAGGAAACGATGGCGATAAGGTACAAATCAAAGAACCAATCGTAAAAGAAGACATGGATATCAAAACAAGTTTTCGGCTGCCTACCGATTCCATGAGATAAGCGGTAATCGGTATCAAAACACCATTCGTGAGCATGTACCCCGTCACAATCCATTGAATTGTACTGGCAGAGACATCAAAGTCTTGCATCATATGAGGAATCGCCACATTATCGAGCGTCTGATTTAGAATCGTGACAAAAGCTCCGACCATAAGCACGGTGAGAATTTGAAGCGTATTAAAATTGTGAGGCGATGTTTCGGGATTTGGTTCCGTTCGGGGAGGAACTAGCGGAGCCTGAACAGGTCCAGCAATATTTGATGTCGAGTTTAATGACGGCTCTATCAATGCTGGTTCGGCCAGAATTACCGGTTCATTCTTAGTATTTCTTGTATAATGGTCGTGCCGTTTCCGAATAAGAGTCATATTCGTAACTATTAGGATGGCAAAACCAAATAGCGCGTAACCAAAGGCTAGGATCATCATATCTCTTTCTCCCTTTTCCTTGGCTTATATTGAAACTCAGTTCTTTGCTCTTTTCACACCTATTTAATATGGATACGCACAGTAGCACTCATGCCCGGAATCAAATTAAGTCCTTTGTAACTATCAAGTGTAATCACAAGAGGGACGACTTGAGTGATTTTGGTAAAGTTTGCTGTCGTGTTCTGTTGAGGTAAAAGGGAAAACTGGGCCGCCGTCGTCATACCAATTTGAGTAACCTTTCCGGAGAGAGTCGTTCCAGGGAAGGCATCAACATAGACATCAACAACCTGATTGGAAGCGATGTTATTCATCGCCGTTTCATTGACATTCGCACTAACCCACAGATTGTCCATATTATAAGCGTATGCCAATGGTGTACCAGCTGCAGTAAAACTATCAGGAACAACAGTCTGTTGAACGATTGTTCCGTTCGCAGGCATTACAATGTCCTGAGTGGTAACAGCCGGATTGGCTGCTCCCGGTATAGCTGCGCTAGCCACTTGGATTCCTCCCAGACGCTGTCCCGCAGAAAATTTACTCCCAACCGTGCCCGTCCAGTCCGCGATTTTACCGTTAGCGACGGCGCTGACCGTAATCAATTGACCGTCAATTCGCGCGTTTTCCGTAGAAACATAGTAATAAGACTGATTGTAGTAATAATACACGGCAAAACCACCGCCTAAGAGAAGGAGCACTACAATCACATTGATTAAGACAATGCGGCTACCGCTGATAGGTCGACCATTACTCATACTATAAAACCTCCCCGGATTTAGGATGCTTCTTGACAAATTGATCGAACGTTAACGAATCTGTAGATATCTTTTCAAGGTTTATATTTTGTTATGTCTAGCAAGATATGGTAACCGAAGAAGTTATTCTACTCGCATAGTATTCTTAATAATTTGGGAACCTATAAGCAGATATTTTGCCTTTTGGGGGACAGAAAAATGAAAGTTTATATAGTATTTGACAGCGAAGATGGGCATACAGAGGCTCTAGCTAAGGCAATCGCTGAAGGTGCTCAAAGCGTTGAGCAAACAGAAGTTTATCTTCATCATATCCGAGAAGCCGAACCGAATGAACTTACCAAAATGGATGCCATAATCTGGGGTTGTCCTGGGCATTTTGGAACGATCAGTGCTGGTCTTAAGCACTGGATTGACAGTCTAGGTTTGCTCTGGGCTGAGGGAAAATTAATCGATAAAATTGGTGCAGTTTTTTGTACAACAGCTACGGTACATGGTGGAATCGAATCCACCCTTTTGAACTTAATTACCCCAATGCTTCACCAAGGGATGATTGTCGTTGGATTGCCTGGAAACATTCCTGAAAATGCCTTGTATGGTTCCTATTACGGAGCTGGTATTACCTGTCCAGTTGAAACTGACGTAGATAATCCACCTAATATGCCCTCAGAATCTGATCTTGCACTTGGCAGGTCATTAGGAAAGCGTGTGGCTAATACGATATGCAAATTGCATTCCACCCATCCGTAAAAACTTGAAGGAGTCAAACAATATGTTTTCATTAATCGCTTTTGGTGTTGTCGCAGTCATCGTAGTCGTCTTTCTATTGACGTTTAATGTCCGGTCGTTAAGTCGAGGGCAATCACAGCCTACTCAAGTGGAGCCTTCTAAGGAAATCCAAACTTTAAAGGAAAAGGGGCATGCTCCGGAAAATAATTATGCACAGACAGCCGAAAGGGTCAACCCAATAAGAAATGAAACGAGCGAACCAGAAAAAGCCCCATCTAAGATGAGAAGAGAGTCTGAGGCTGTCCTTATGTTAGATAAAGACTATAGAAATAGCCTTCGGCAATTTCGAACTCAATCAAATCCTAAATCGACTGAACCGGTAAAACCTTGCCGAAATGATGAGGAATATCGCTCTGCCCTGCGTTCGATGGCTAAACCGAAGGAGTAAATGTAAAATCAACAGGCGAACCTAATGCGCTAAGCTGACAAAATTTAAAAGCACCTGCCTTCATTCGGCAGATGCTACCTTTGGTATTCCTCCCAGCGATCTATGCATTTTTCAAGCTTTCCTTCCAGAACTTCCTTTTCTTGATATAGCTCATTTAGGCGATGGGCATCCAAGCAATAGTTGACCATTTCTCCGTCAATTCGTTTAATTTCACGTTCATAGTGTTCAATTTCTTCTTCCAGGAGCTCTAGTTTTTTAGCTAGATTACGGTTCTTTGGCTGCTGGGCAATCACCTTTTTCTTAATCTCCTTTGGCGCCAAACTAGGAGCTGTCACGCTCATTTTTTCCATTCCTTTTTTATGCTCTTCTTGGTAATAGCTGTAATCGCCCTGATAAACTTTGACACCTTTATTCTCAATCGCCATTATTTTATCCGCCACTTTATTAATAAAATAACGATCATGCGAAACAAAAAGTAGCGTCCCATCAAATTGAATCAAGGTTTCTTCTAATACTTCCCTGGAATCAATGTCCAAATGATTGGTGGGCTCATCCAAAATCATGAGATTCACTTTATCAAACGTCAGCGAGCAAAGCTTCAACCTGCTTTTTTCTCCACCCGACAACGATTTAATTTTCTTATGAACATCTTCCTTCATAAATAAGGCTTTTGCTAATTGAGATCTTGCTTCTCCTATGGTCAAATCATGTAACTGTGTAAAATACTCTAAAACCGTCAACTCATCGTCTTCGTAGACCACGTTCTGAGGTAGATAACCGATTTTCACTCGTGAACCTATTTTAATCGCACCAGAGTCTGGTTCTAATTCCCTAAGAATCATTTTCAATAACGTTGTTTTACCACTGCCATTACTCCCTACCATACACACACTGTCCTGATAAAAAATAGTAAGCGTAACGTCTTGCAGCAAAATTCTATCCCCGAAATGCTTAGCTATTCGCCCCTCTGTTTCAAGGACTATTTTCCCTGTTCTGCTAATTGCCTGAGCATCTAAACGAACCTTTCTCTTTTCAAAAATAGGTCGATCTAGCGCTTCTATCTTTTCAAGTCGTTTTTCTAATTCTTTAGCCCGCCTGAACATTTTATCGCTGTCTCTCATGACACCCCAAATGCGATAACGTTCAATTTGTCGCTCCATATTTTCGATCTTTTTTTGTTGATTTTGATACATCTTATAATCGGCTAAAAAACGTCGTTCTTTTTCGACGACATAATAGCTGTAATTACCAATGTAGGACACGGCACGGTTAAATTCCAGCTCTACAATCGTATTGACAACGCTGTCTAAAAAATACCTGTCGTGAGATACGACAAGAACTGATCCCTTGTACTCTTTTAGAAAGCCTTCTAACCATTCAATAGCTTCTAAATCCAAATGATTAGAGGGTTCATCCAGTAATAAAACATCCGGTTGTTCCAAAAGAATTTTAGCTAAAATCACCCTTGTTTTTTCTCCGCCACTCAGTTGTTCGAAAAGCATTACTTTTAAAGGCTCTGTAATTTGAAGACCCTCGGTTATTTTACTGATTTTCGTTTCCACATC
>JAJYAS010000296.1 GCA_021779415.1 Bacillota bacterium | reverse complement strand
TGCAACCATCCAATAATTTGAAGATTGAGTTGGACGATAAGTATTCAAGGTCAAAACACCTCCCCTCTAAAAATTAGATTATCATATTTCGACTTTTATGTCTAGATTACAAGCTAGTTCGTCCGGAAAATTCTTCTGTCACTAAATCAAACTGTCAATCACAAACTTACACAATACGATATGCCCAATAACTCAACTCGTGCATATTATGGAGCAGACACGGAGGCGATAATATGGACGATAGTGAATTATCCGTTTGGCGGATCCTAATGGAAGATGGAACAAAGTGTCTTGGGGAAGAAGAATACCTTGAAGCAGAAAATTACTTCTCTCAGGGTCTCTTGATAGCGTATCAATTAACTGTCCCTGAAATTATTGCATTTACGTTAAGACTGTTAGCGACTGTGAGAGCTCGCTTAGAAAAGTTGGATTTTGCAGAACAGGGTTTCAAAGAGGCCTTGCGAATTTGTCTTGAGCTCCGAAATGAGAAAGGGATGTCAGAAGCGTGGGCTGGTCTAGCCAGCGTTTCAGTTAAAAAAGGGATGCTTCAGGAAGCGTGTAGGGACTACGAGCAAGCCATACTGGTTTATCCGAGCTCATCTCCACCGCTAAGACTTGGGATGCTCTATGCAGATTTAGGTCAAGTTTATGCTAGTCTGGAAGAGGGTAGCAGAGCTCAGAAAGCATACACACAGGCGAGGGAAATTTGCCAGTTAAACGGGTTCCCCAAAGGGGAAGGAGAGTTGGATGTACTGTTAGGGGAATTGTCTTTTAGACAAGGAAAAAAAATAGATGCGTTAAGAAGTTTAAAGCATGCCTGCCAGATTTTTGCCCACATTGCTGATATGATTGCCCTTTCTAATACGCTTCAATATTTAGCCTTAATTTACTTCGATCAAAATGAAATGCATTTAGCGTTTGAATGTCAACAAAGGGCTGTTGCCCTCTGTTTAAAATTTGATGATCAGAGTGCCTTCAGTGAAAGTTGCTTTTTTCTGAGTAAAATTGAGCAGTTATTAGAAAACTATCAGGAAGCGAAACATTACCTTGAATTATCTATAAGTTTTTATCCTGGACAAGATTTGGACTTAGCCTTACGTTATCAAAGCTTAGCAGGTTTATTCTTTCTATCTATGGATTTGGCTAAGGCAGAACTATATTATTTAAAAGCACTAAGTCTCTTTGAAGCGATTGGCGATGAATTGCGAATTGGCGAAGTACTTGAAGCCTTGTCCTCACTCCCACGACAATCGCCAGACCGATTAAAGGACAAATCGGAATTTCATAATGGGTCTGAACTTGACGCTTTGGTTCGTTTAGCTGAGGCTTTTGAAAAACAACGGGGCTATAGGGATGCCTTGGAATGTTACTGGAAGGCACTAGAAATGGGAAGAAAGGCTGAGATGATGACAGATTGGATTGAGCTGAGAGTTCAGAGAGTATCAAAACGTTTGCGCGAAAAGAAGTAAATTGGGTTGACTACCGAAATATTTCGAAAAGTAGACTTTATTAATGAGTAACGTTCAGATAGAATAGCCTTATAGAATATCTTTGCTAGAAGAGAGATATGGGTGAGGAGGTGGATAAATCAACATGCGCGAAGAAGATGAGGCACTTCTTGAATGTTTGGAAGATGTGTATCAAAATTTTGAAATTGCTTTAAATAAGGCTCGGAAATTTCGTTCGATCCATGTCCAGAAATTTGAGCAAATCCTAAATGAGTTAAAGAGCGAACGTCGGGTTTTCGAAGATATCTCTATTCCTGCCCGACTGATTGTTGAACAACTATTAGAATCCCAGTTTAAAGTTGGACAGGTTGGCTTGGAAGCGGAATATCTTAGACAACCGTTTACAGGCGTAGAAGCGGTCAAGGTTGAGGAATTCGGAATAATCCGTGTGAAACTTGGGGAAGTTGAAATTTCATGGCGCGATGGGAATTATTCCTACTATTTTTATCCTGATAAAGTAGAATTGAGAGCAACCGATGAGAAGTCGTCGATAAAGTTGTTCTTTTCAATTTCCTTCAATAGACAAAGCCTAGAGAGGTTTCCAGAAATCTTAAGTTCCCCCAATGTGGTTTATATACATCCACAACTTGAAAAATGGATACGGAAGGTGCAATGATGACAAATATTTCACAAGGGTTGGTACAAGTATACACTGGGGATTGCAAAGGAAAAACAACCGCGGCGTTTGGTTTGGCAATACGTGCTGTGGGTCATGGTTTTCGGGTTTACATTATACAGTTTATGAAGGGGGGGAATGATTACGGAGAGCTAGAAGGTCTGAAGCGCTTGCAACCGGAATGTCAACTAGAACACTTTGGAGGGCAGGGCTGGGTTCGCAAAGGAGAACTCCAAGAGGAACACATTCTAGAAGCACGCAAGGCCTTTATCAGAGCGCAGGAAATCATTACTTCGGGGGAATGGGATATTGTCATACTTGATGAAATTGTTAACGCGCTTTGGTTTGAACTAATTCCTGAAAGCGAAGTCCTAGAATTAATTGATAGGAAGCCCTCCCACGTTGAGTTAGTTTTAACAGGTCGCAATGCTTCGAAGTTATTGGTTGAAAAAGCTGATTTAGTGACAGAAATGGTTTTGAAAAAGCATCCTTTCGAAAAGGGAATAATGGCTCGTCTTGGAATTGAGTATTAGGGTACATTGTAATTTCAAATGACAATGGATATACTATCCTTATAGGGTTTAGGACAATGTTGTTCATGCTGAGCCGTTAGGGGTGAGGCATGGACTTTTTTTGAAAAAATGAAGGGAGTGGTAATGCAATGATGATGACCAAAGATGATGTTTTGCAGGAAGCCCATGAGAAAGGTGTCAAGTTTATTAGGTTGCAGTTTACAGACATATTTGGGATTCTTAAGAATGTAGCAATTACGATAGAACAACTGGAGAAGGCTTTAGATGGGGAACTGATGTTTGACGGTTCTTCGATTGAAGGATTTGCGCGTATTGAAGAATCAGATATGTATTTGCGTCCAGACCCCAATACCTTTGTGGTTTTCCCTTGGCGACCTAAGGAAGGGGGGGTCGCTCGACTTATATGTGATGTTTATAACCCGGATGGCACCTCATTTGATGGATGCCCGCGCAGTGCGCTAAAAAGAGTCTTGAAAGAAGCATCTGAAATGGGATACACCTTGAATGTGGGTCCGGAATTAGAGTTTTTCCTCTTCCATACGGATGCTGAAGGGCGTCCTACAACGATTACGCACGACAAAGCGGGCTATTTTGATTTAACTCCTGTTGACTTAGGAGAGAATGCGCGTCGTGATATGGTGTTAACGTTAGAACAAATGGGCTACGAGATTGAAGCATCGCACCATGAAGTGGCACCTGGACAACATGAGATTGATTTTAAATATTCCGATGCCTTGGATATCGCCGATAAAATTGCTACTTTCCGTTTCGTTGTACGCACGATTGCCCAGCATCATGGTTTACATGCTACGTTCATGCCTAAACCAATTTTTGGAATTAATGGATCCGGTATGCATAGTAACCAATCGCTCTTTAAAGATGGCAAAAACGTGTTTTTTGATCCTAGCGATCCGATGGAGCTTTCCGAAATTGCCTATCAATATATTGCAGGCCTCATGAAGCATGCTCATTCTTTTGCGGCCATCACCAACCCAACCGTCAACTCGTATAAGCGACTTGTACCAGGTTATGAAGCACCGTGTTATATTGCCTGGTCCGGACGAAATAGGAGTCCGCTCATTCGTATCCCAGCCAAAAGAGGCGCTTCAACCCGCATAGAACTGCGCAGCCCGGATCCAGCCTGTAATCCATATTTGGCCATCGCCGTTCAACTTAAAGCGGGGCTAGACGGGATTAAAAATAAACTTATCCCACCGCCTGCAGTTGATTTAAACATTTACGCTATGAACAGCGAGGAACGTGAAAAACTGGGGATTGCTTCCCTACCAGGAAGTTTGAAAGAAGCTTTGGCTGAACTCAGTAATGCCCCTGTTATTCAAGAGGCATTGGGGAATCATATCTATCACCGCTTTGTTGAGGCAAAAACTGAGGAATGGGATAGTTTCCGTATTACTGTCACACAGTGGGAACTGGATCGTTACTTACACATGTATTAAGCTGATAAGAGCCTAGCGCCGCTAGGCTCTTATCTCGCCGCTTGTATCATCTAAATGTAATAGCTATTATTGCTTATGAAGGATTGAAATAAAGGAATAAACGGGGCAACCCTGAATAAATAGAAATATGAAGCGTGAATGTTCTAAATTTATTATAGATTTTCTGGGTGGGCTATGTTACTATTACATAAAGTTAGAGTTAGTAAGTTTCTATAAGGGAGGGTGTTATATAATGTTTACGAGAAATCGTGAATCAGAAACGGGCTCTTCCCATCGCCGAAAACGACAATTTCAGGTCGGAGACCGGGTTACTACAAGTAACAACTGTCTTGGAACGGTTGTTCGTGTTGATCGTGATGAGGTTGGGGACTATATCGTGGCGCGTTTAGATATTTTACCTGGTGAATTCGCTTACGATCCTTGGGATTTGGAAAAAATCTAATATTTCTCGATTGATAAGAACATCTCAAGGGAGGTGTTCTTTTATTTTTTCCAGTAAAAGAAAATTAAGTATATGCCTTATCTTCTAAGGCAAGGCATATACTTAATTATATACCGATAGGTCATGTTGATGGAGGAGAAGGGAGGGCTACCATGGAAGTCATTAAGTGGTTGCGTGAATATCGCGAGATAGAGGCTGCTCTGGCATGGAGTGGTACGTTTACGGAGTATTTGCAAATGGTTACAAAAAATACCAACTTGGCACTACATGCTCATGCTCGAATCTATGCCATGATCAAAGCAGCCGGGGTTGAAACCAACGGAGATCAGAAAAAATACACTTTTTTTGACAAGGAACTATTTGGGTTAGATAAAACATTAGAACGCCTAATTGAGGAATATTTCCACAGTGCTGCGAAACGATTGGATGTTCGTAAACGTATTTTATTGTTAATGGGACCAGTAAGCGGCGGTAAATCCACCATCGTAAGTTTATTGAAGCGCGGCCTGGAAGAATTCACGAGAACGGAGGAAGGAGCAGTTTATGCTATAGACGGATGCCCTATGCATGAGGATCCTCTGCATCTGTTGCCAGTGTCTTTACGTCCACAATTTGAGGAGATGTACGGAATCCGTATCGAGGGAAATCTATGTCCAGTTTGTCGGCTGAGATTGGATGAAGAATTTGGGGGTGAAGTTGAACGTTTTCCAGTT
>JAJYAS010000295.1 GCA_021779415.1 Bacillota bacterium | reverse complement strand
TTCAGCCAAGCGATGAAGGTCTTTTTCTGCTTCTTGGACATCGACATGGTTCAAGTGCATTAACTTAATGTTACCAATGAGTAACTGCTGACTTTCATAGGCGCAGGTGACGCCATAACCGCCCTCTTCTGAATAATTCTCCACTTCTTGGATGGTCAGTTGTTCTTTTTTGGCCTGGGCGACAACCGCCTGTGCCAGCGGGTGAATCGAAGGATTTTCACCCGCTCCCGCAATTTTCAGAACATCTTTTTCTGTATATGAATTATAGGATATTATATCCGTCACTTCAGGCGTCCCTTTGGTCAACGTCCCCGTTTTATCAAACCCAATCACTTGTAAGTGAGCAATCCCTTCGAGTACAGCAGCTGATTTGAACAAAATACCACGATTTAGCCCTACCCCACTGCCAACCATAATCGCCGTCGGAGTGGCCAGTCCCAGAGCACAGGGACAAGCAACCACCAAAACGGCAATTGCCGCCGTGAAGGCAAAGACAAACGTACTATGCAACCCAAAGTACCAAACCAAAAAGGTAATGACTGAAATAGAAACGACCGTAGGAACAAAATAATTGGAAATCGTATCCGCAAGCCTTTGAATTGGGGGCTTAACCCCTTGGGCATCTTCCACCATTTTGATGATTCCCGAAAGGACCGTATCTTGACCAGTTTTGGTCGTTTTTACTTTAATACTCCCCGAACGATTAATCGTGGCTCCAATCACAGGGTCGCCCACTCTCTTGTCTACAGGAATGGATTCCCCCGTCAGCATCGCCTCATCAATACTAGCTTGTCCTTCTATGATTTCCCCGTCAACTGGTATTCTCTCCCCTGATTTCACGAGAACAAGATCGCCGATTTTCAAGTCGGACGCAGCTACTTCTTTTTCTTGACCGTCAACAAATAACCGTGCCTTATCAGCCTGTAATTCCAGCAGACGTTTTAAGGCCTGACCGGCCCGCCCTTTCGCTTTAGCCTCCAGATATTTTCCGAAGCGCACAAAGGTAATCAGCAAGGCGGACGTATCAAAGAAATTGGGGCCCTTGAAAAACAACGTCGGAAAGAACATGTGTAACGTCGTCATCAAGCTATACCCATAAGAAGCTGTAATGCCCAAGGCCACCAAAACATCCATATTAGCTGAGCGGTTTTTCAAGGCGTGATAGGCCCCACGATAAAAGGTCCACCCTGAGGTAAACTGGACAATCGTAGCCAAAGCAAGAATCGTATACATTATGGGTCTTGACATGGGGAGAAACATCAGTGGCATAACAGGCAACGAAAGAATCGCACTGAAAATCAGCCAATTGCGCTGTTTGATTGCACTCCGATCGTCTTGATTTTCGCCCTTATTTTCGAGGGGAGTATATCCAGCGTCCCTCACTTGTTCAAAGATTTCTCGCATATTAAGGACACCTGGATCAAACTCCACTGTAACCGTTTCATTCGCGAAGTTAACTGCAGCATTTTGTACTCCGTGAGTTCCTTTGAGCTTTTTTTCAATCGCTAAAGCACAATTAGCGCATGTCATTCCGCCTACTTTAAATTGTTGTTTTCCATCATTTTGGCTTTGAGCCCCATACCCGAGATCCTTGATCTTAGCAAGGATATTTTCATCCTTAATCACATTGGGATCCATTTCCACTGTTAGTTTTTCTGAAGCAAAATTAACAGCGACTGTTTTAACCCCGGGCATCGATTTTAGACCTTTTTCAATCGTTAAAGCACAATTAGCACAGGTCATGCCACTAATTTTAAACTGCTGCTTTTGCTCCCCTGTGACCAAAGTGCTGGGTTTTAAAGAATTGAGAGGAATAACGTTCGGTGGCAAATCAAAGGGGCTTTCAGGCTCTGCCTTGTCCTTGTCCTGTTCTTCGTGTCCATCAGCAGGCTTTTCCATAGAATATCCGGCTTCCTCAATTTCTTGTTGTATATCCACCAAGTTGACTTGAGTGGGATCCCAATCAAACGTAGCCTTGGAATCAACTAAGGATACCTGAACATGCTCAACACTAGGGTATTTCTCTAAAATCTTAGTGACATGGTTAACGCAATGCTGGCAGGACATGCCATAGACTTGAATCTCTTTTTTCTCTCGGACTGCTTGTTCTGTCATATATAGTATTCCTCCCTAAACGAACCCCCCGTTAAATGTCTAAATGAACTAGCGAATCATGCGAAAGATGGTTTTTAGAACCTCATCGATAACTTGTTCATCTCCGGCTTGGAGTTGCTCTCTGACACACGATTTCATATGTTTTTCCAAGAGCAATCGTGATGCACCATCTAACGCGGATTGAGCAGAGGATATCTGATTTAAAATATCATCACAATAAACGTGACGCTCAATCATCCCTTTAATTCCCCGAATTTGTCCTTCAATTCGATTCATACGCGTAACGAGTTCTTTAATCGTTTTATCATCATGATGGCTTACTCGTTCTCCTGTATCCTCACCGAAACTCTGACAAACTGAACAAGAATGGCCTTGCTTTTCTTCTGGCTTCATGAAATCACCTCACATTCATATAGTATACCCCCCTATACTATATGTCAATATATAAAAAGATTCATGCCAATATAACATGAATCTTTTTATATAATCTAATATACTCCTTCTATTATATCCCTTCCAGAGGAATCTACTCTAAGAAGGTTCTAATAGATTAGACTTTCCTATTGATCGCCCTCTTCAGGAACAATACAAATCATCGAAAATAGTTCATTTCCTCGATTAGAAAACTGGTGCATCTTGTTTTCTGGTACATAAGCATAAGAACCTGCGTCAACCTCATGATCTATTCCATCTAAATGAAGGACTCCTTTTCCCTTTAAGATGTAATTAATGTGGGGCCACGGGTGACTGTGCTTGGGAGTATATCCCTCGACATCTAAATCAAAAACCCGCATAACATGTCCTTCCCAACCTTCCTTGGGGGAAATAAGGACTTTTTTATGGACATTTTTCAGTGAATCCCCTTCAAGTTTTACCCTTTGTACATCTTTCTCATGTGCAACAATCATAAATCATCCTCCTCTTGCATGATGATTAAATCATTCTACTTTTTTTTCAGAACTCCTCTAATAATCTAGTGAACCAAAGGATATTTCCGGCCTATCATTTAATTCTTTCATAATTATGCCGTACCGCCTTAACCAGCTTTCCTGAGGAAATCAACTCTTTAGCAACCTGAATATCCGGATACATGACGCGATCCTCTTTAAGCATGTCAACCTTTGACCGGACAAGTTGGTAAGCGCCCTCGCTTCCCTTCCCGAGCCGGAGCTGTTCTGTTCCCTTTCTTAAATCAACACCCTGGCAGGCTGCTAGAAGTTCCATACCCACAACATGAACTGAGTTATCCAAGATGCTTCGGGCTTTACGGGCGGCAATCGTTCCCATGCTCACATGGTCTTCTTGGTTTGCCGAAGAAGGAATCGAATCCACACTAGCTGGATGCGCCAAGATTTTGTTCTCGGAAACCAGTGAGGCTGCAGAATACTGCACAATCATAAACCCAGAATTCAAACCTCCATCAGGGGTTAAAAACGCTGGAAGTCCACTTAAGTTAGGATTAACTAAACGTTCCAAGCGTCGCTCTGAGATATTAGCGAGTTCAGCCACCGCAATTCCTAGAAAATCCATCGCTAAGGCCACGGGTTGACCGTGAAAATTCCCGCCTGAAAGCACTTCCCCCTCTTCAGGGAAGATCAAGGGATTATCAGTTGCAGAGTTCATCTCAATTTCTACAACTTTTTTCACATAAGTTATTGCCTCCCCTGAAGGACCGTGAACTTGGGCAATACAACGTAGGGCGTAAGCGTCCTGAACCCTAAGGCGTTGTTTACCTGCCACAAACGTACTCCCTGTGGTAAGAAGTCGAATTTGTTGGGCCACGTCCATCTGACCCGAATGCGGACGAGCTGCATGAATCTTTGGATCAAACGCATCGAGAATCCCTTCGAGCGCTTCTAAGGTCAAAGCTGCTGTAATATTTGCAGATTCCCATAAAATTTCCGCATCCCAAACTGCGAGAGCTGCAACCGCCGTCATTACTTGAGTCCCGTTGATCAGGGCCAGACCCTCTTTTCCCTCCAGAATAACGGGTTCTATACCTGCTAAAGCTAATGCCTCCCGTCCATTCATCCGACGCCCCTTATAAAACGCTTCTCCCTCACCGATCAAGACCAAAACCATATGGGACAAGGGTGCCAAATCCCCGCTCGCTCCGAGTGACCCTTTCTCAGGTACAACAGGGACTATTCCCTCATTCAACACCGCAAGCAACGTTTCCAAAGTGGAGAGCCGTATGCCAGAAAATCCCTTTGCCAAGGCATTGGCTCGTAGCAGCAAAATCCCTCTGACCACTTCATTGGGCAGGGGCTCACCCACCCCTGTTGCGTGACTCATTATGAGATTACGCTGCAGTTTTTTAGCATCTTCTTTAGAAATCAAGACATCGCTAAACATCCCGAAGCCAGTCGTAATTCCGTAGACAGTTTTATTTCCCTCAATCAGCTGATCGACGTACTCTCTGGATTTCAGGATTTTTTCCTTCGCCGCTGGGTTTAAGCGAACTTTGGCACCGTATCGCGCCACTGCTACCATCTGTTCAAACGTAAGTGATTCTCCATCTAAGAAAATCTCCGGCTTTTCTGCTAATACTACACTCATGTTTTTTCCTCCTCAAGGCAATGAAAAAGAGGATTAAGCCATAAAAATTCATTTACAGCTTAGCCCTCTAACATCTAATAACTATGAGCATTCCCTATTTCATTGCAATTTACTTAAATGTTCTTTAAAGATTAACCCTATTTATAGATGGTTAATTCCTAATCCACACACTTCATGTTCATGCCCTTTAATCGGAGCCCCGATCATTCCATACATACCAACGGCAATCCAGAGGCCATCAGTATCCTCAACAATACGAGGCCCGCGGACGATAGCAAAACGGAGTCCGACTGTGCGCAAAACGTTCCCCAACTGGAGTGGTCCTCGCCCTAACCCTTGTAAGGCATCAAGAATGGCGTGATATAGAGCATGTTGAGAGCGATAGCGATCATCTATGAGATTCTCGCGTTTGGCAGCAGTTTCAACCGCTGCAATAACCTTTTGAACATCCATTGACCCAACTTTGCCCACCGAAACTTGGAAACCCTTTTCCCTTGCATTTGACACATACTCTTCAGTTCTATTTCCTTCGGCCATGGCAATGAGCAAGGCCGTTTTTCCTAAAGATGAACAGTGTTCCATCATAACCCCCGGTTCTAAAATGTCATCTAATAT
>JAJYAS010000294.1 GCA_021779415.1 Bacillota bacterium | reverse complement strand
TATTACTCATCCAGAGATAATTAAAGAGATTCATAAACGTTATTTAGAAGCTGGGGCGGATATCATTGAAACAAATACCTTTAATGCGACCAGAATATCTCAAAAAGATTATGGCATGGAGGATAAGGTCTATGAGCTCAACTTCCTAGGAGCAAAGCTAGCAAGAGAAGAGGCGGATCTTTTTACTAATGTTGATCCAAGTAAACCGCGCTTTGTAGCAGGTTCAATTGGGCCTACTAATAGAACAGCCTCACTTTCACCGGATGTTGAAAACCCCGGAGCAACTCCAGGGGCTTGTAGATGGTGGCGTAGATATTATAATTATTGAAACTATCTTTGATGCTTTAAATGCCAGGGCAGCTATATTTGCAGCTGAAAAGGTCTTTGAAGAAAAAGGTTTAACCCTACCAATATTTATCTCAGGTACTATTGCCGATAAAAGTGGCAGAATTTTATCGGGCCAGACGTTGGAAGCTTTTGCCCACTCGATGAAGGGGGATGAAATTCTTGGCATAGGATTAAACTGTTCCTTTGGCGCCAAGGATTTAATTCCTTTCATTAAAAATCTTTCTAAAACCCAGGATCGCTATGTAACCTTTCATCCTAATGCAGGGCTGCCAAACTCCCTAGGGGAGTATGAGGAACGTCCGGAAGAAACTGCGGCTTTGGTCAAGGAATTGGCAGAGGAAGGGCACCTTAATATTGTCGGGGCCTGCTGCGGTTCAACCCCAGCGCATATCCAAGCGATCAGTGATGCGGTTAAGGGTATCAAACCAAGAAAAATTCCCCCGTTAGAAAAAGAGACGGTCTACTGTGGTCTTGAAGGCATCGTCATTAAGAAAGAAAATAATTTTGTTAATATTGGGGAACGAACGAATGTTTCGGGTTCAGCCAAGTTTGCAAGATTAATCAGGGAGAAAAACTATGAAGAAGCCTTATTTGTGGCTAAAGAACAAGTGGAAAATGGAGCCCAAATTATAGATATCAACTTTGACGACGGGCTTCTTGATGCTTTAAGTGAAATGGACCTATTTCTCAAACTTCTTGCGAGCGAGCCGGAGATTTCCAGGGTTCCGGTGATGATTGATTCCTCAAAATTTGAGGTCTTAGAAGTAGGCTTGAAGGCAATTCAGGGTAAAGCTGTCGTAAATTCAATCAGCCTAAAAGTGGGGGAAGAGGAGTTTATTCGGCAAGCAACGTTAATTAAACGATATGGTGCGGGCGTTGTGGTCATGGCTTTTGATGAACAGGGCCAGGCGGATACGTTTGAGAAGCGAATTGCAGTTTGCAAAAGAGCGTATGATTTATTAGTGAATAAGGTGAAGTTTCCACCAACGGATATTATTTTTGATCCTAATATCTTAGCCATTGCCACGGGGATTGAAGAGCACAATAACTATGCGGTCGATTTTATTAACACGGTGAAATGGATCAAGAAAAATCTCCCTTACGCCAAGGTTAGTGGTGGGGTAAGTAATCTATCTTTCTCCTTTAGAGGAAATAATGCCATCAGGGAAGCTATGCACTCTGTGTTTTTGTATCACGCTATTGCGGCAGGAATGGATATGGCGATTGTAAACCCAAGTATGATTCAAATTTATGATGAAATAGATAAGGCGCTTTTGGAAAAGGTTGAAGATGTGGTGCTGAATAAGACACCGGATTCTGCCGAAAAGCTTTTAGAGTTTGCGGAACGTTACAAAGCCTCTGGTGGGGATCAAGTGGAGAATAAACTTGCCTGGAGAGAACAAGACGCTAAAGAACGCTTAATTCACGCCTTAGTCAAAGGGATAGCAGAATTTATAGAAGAAGACGTCGAAGAAGCCAGAAGACAATACGACAGAGCAGAAGAGGTTATTGAAGGTCCCCTGATGGATGGGATGAAGGTGGTTGGGGAATTATTTGGCGAAGGCAAAATGTTTCTCCCGCAGGTTGTAAAAAGCGCCAGAGTTATGAAAAAGGCTGTAGGCTTTTTATTACCCTACATTGAGGCAGAGAAGAAGAGTAGTGAAAGTAGCAGTGCAGGAAAAATAGTTGTTGCCACGGTTAAGGGTGATGTCCATGATATCGGGAAAAACATCGTTTCCGTCATTCTTGCATGCAATAATTTTGAAGTGATTGATCTTGGAGTAATGGCATCTTGCGAAATAATCCTGCAAACAGCAAAAAAAGAAAATGCGGATATCATAGCCCTGAGTGGACTTATTACTCCTTCCTTGGATGAAATGTGTAATGTAGCGGAGGAAATGGAACGGCAAGGGTTTAACATTCCCCTGATGATTGGTGGAGCAACGACATCTAAGACTCACACAGCCTTAAAGATTGCACCTAACTATTCAAAGGGAGTAGTGTATAGCGTTGACGCTTCAAAAGCAGTGGAAGCAGCCAAAAAGCTGGTCGATAAAAATGAAAGAGAAAGGTATTTAACCCAAATCAAGGAGGAATACCAAACTATAAGAGAAAGCTACGGGAAAATTGAACGAAAATTTGTGCCGATCGAAGAAGCTAGAGAAAAGAAATTTCAAATAGATTGGGATAAGGAAAGTATCAACGTTCCAAACTTAATTGGAACTAAACATTTAAAAAATTTCCCCATCAGCGAGCTTAGAAACTATATTGATTGGTCTTATTTCTTTGTAGCTTGGGATATGGGCATGGTGTATCCCAAAATTATGGAAGATCCTAAATATGGTGCAGAAGCTAAAAAGCTTTTTGAGGATGCCAATGAAATGTTAGATTTACTAGAGCGGGAAGAGATACTAACAGCAAATGCCGTTTTGGGTATTTTTCCTGCGAACTCTCTAGGAGATGACCTTGAAATGTACCATAATGGAAGGGTTACCACCTTTAATATGTTAAGGCAACAAGCGGTTTCCAAGGACAATGTCTATCGATGCCTTGCAGATTATATAGCCCCAAAGGAGAGTGGGAAACCTGATTATTTAGGTGGATTTATTGTCACGACAGGAATAGGTGCTAAAGAGTATGCAGAAAAACTTAACGCACAAGGCAATGACTATGGAGCAATTATGGTAAAACTTCTGGCTGATCGGTTAGCAGAAGCCTTCGCCGGGTTATTACATCTTCAGGTAAGAAAGGATTATTGGGGATACGCTCCAGATGAAAATCTAGAGCTTAAATCCTTATTAAAAGGGTCATTTAGGGGAATAAGACCTGCCTTTGGATATCCTAGTCTGCGGGATCATGCTGAAAAAACAAAGCTTTTTCAGCTTTTAGAGGGAGAGCGTAATACGGGTATTACTTTGACAGAACATTATATGATGGATCCTGTTGCTAGTGTGTGCGGGCTGTACTTTGCTTCTGAAGAGGCGAACTATTTTGATATCCACAGAATTGATAAGGATCAAGTGGATGATTACGCCAAGCGTAACAATAAAGAACTTAAAGAGATTGAGAAGATGTTAAGTACTAGTTTGGCGTATAAATAAAGATTAGACCTGCCAATAAATCCAGGCAGTTTTTGTCTGAACGTGCTCCGTCACTAATCCATTGACAGAGATTTCTTCTAGGTAGCTTCTAATCGAATTGTTTCTCTCGTTGTTTGAGTAATCCTCCGTTGCAAAGAGTGTACCATAATAAACACAAGCTTCTTCCAAGGTTCGAACGTGGTCACGATCCGTATCGACATAGGTGATACTGGGATAATAACCAGTTAGCCAAAGGATATTAAAAATACTGTAAACGGTATTAGAGTAAAATTTACCCTCGTTAAGTTTAAGGATTTCTGTGCGAATAATGTCCTGCACTGAGTCGGATCGATCTGCAAAATTGGACAAAAAGCAGTATCCTTTGCTGGCAACTATCATCTTCTCTAAGGTGCTTTGATTATGGATCCCGGGGCTGTTGATGGCAGTCACTAAGTCAAACCTTTTTCGCCAGCCGTAGTCTTCAAGGTCGACTTCATCCCAGTTCAAGTTTTTAAAGGAGACATTGGTGAGATTCGCAGCTTTGGCATTTTGCACCGCATAGTCTAACATATTGTCGGATATGTCTAGGCCTGTAACGTCAGTGGATTGCTTAGCAAATTCAACGGCAAACCGCCCTGGACCGCAGCCAATGTCCAAGACACTGCTTTTCTCGGTGAGGAGACTATTGTGAGACAAAAAGTCAACGATTTTGCGAATGCGCTCATCAGGTTTGCCTTGAGAAATTAATTTATTAAATTCGGCTGCTCTGTTGTCCCAAAACGATTTGCCGGAGGTTCGGGCAGCTGTTTTCTCGCTCCAGAGATGGGTAAAATATTCAAGATCCATGCTATTGCCAGCTATTGATTTTTCCCGCGTTGTTTTTTCTCTGCACATACAATTGATCTCCTTTCACATAAAGGGCTTATCTTGGGGTAACACTTTTCTGCCTTTTTATAGAATTATAAAAGCTTTACCAGAACAAGTCCATTTTTAAAACATTAGCAGGAATTTCTGAACATCTGTAGAATAAGTAGAATAATTGAAATAATAATATTGCAGGGCAAGACCATGAAGGTGTTTGCAAGACCATGGAGGTTGACTCATTAGAGTCTGCTTTGTGGTCTTTTTATTTACTTGAAAGGAAGGTGCTTCAAGCCTCCAGTGAAATTACCTAGTCTTTGAACAAAGCACTCGTTCATTTATGAGAAAGAGGAGGAGTTTTTAGTATGCATATTCCTGACGGCTATCTTAGTCCCCAAACAGATGCGGTTCTTGGCCTAGTTAGTGCAGTTACCGCAGCAGTGGCGGCCTCAAAAACAGCAAGTACGGTTCGAGCTAAGTACCTTCCGATGCTTTCAGTCGGTGCGGCCTTTTCCTTCACTATCATGATGTTCAATGTTCCCATACCCGATGGAACGACCGCTCACGCCGTAGGTGGGTCGCTACTAGCCGTTATTTTAGGCCCTTGGGCGGCCATGATCTCTGTGTCGATTGCACTAATTATTCAAGCACTTTTCTTCGGAGATGGTGGTATTCTGGCACTGGGAGCAAATATTTTTAATATGGGTGTTGTATTACCTTTTGTCAGTTACGCGATTTTTCAACTCATTGCAGGGAAAAGTGACATACTTTCCAAACGGCGCATGATTGGGGCAGGAATTGCCGGATATATCGGAATCAATATGGCTGCACTTTGTGCGGGTATTGAGTTTGGACTACAGCCTATTCTCTTCCACACTGCTAATGGAACCCCGCTCTACAGCCCGTATGGACTTGGAGTAGCGATTCCTGCCATGGCCTTTGCACACCTCAGCATTGCTGGACCGGTTGAGGGGGTTGTGACGGGTTTCGTCATTGCCTATTT
>JAJYAS010000293.1 GCA_021779415.1 Bacillota bacterium | reverse complement strand
CGGAAGGAGTCCTTGCAAATTTCTTTGATAAACGCCTTTGTTGATTTCATCAAGAAAATGTATTAGGTAAGTAAGCGCAAAAATAGTATCTTATCCCGATCGGGATAAGATACTATTTTTGCTACGGAACTTTTGCGCTTCTGCCCCCCAATAGATGGTCAAAATAGGAAAATCGATTAGAGAGAGGGGATGTCTGAATTTCATGAGTTTTAATTGAAAATCACATTTTTATCATACGTATACCCGGCAAAGTCTAAGAAGTTTGCTACTTTAGTTTTAGAACCTAAGTTCACATCTTTCAGCACAGCTTCTTTAAAAACATTGTAACCCGTGCGGTCAACGATATAACCAACATGTTCTTTAGGAAGCGAACGGTCGATATGCTGATCAATATAGTTATAAAGATTAGCACAAATGTTCAAGACCACTTCACGTTCTGCCCATTCCAAAAAACCTGCAGCTAGGCGAGGATTTTTCTTCCCGGTCCTGCCCATAATAACAACTCGGAAATATTGCCCTCCACGAGTCCAAGCAGCGGTCGGGCATTTTAAAACACACTCTCCACAGCCGATGCAACGTGATTCATCTCGTTTTACCTTATTATTAACAAATGAAAGAGCTCCTGTCGATACCTTATGGCAATTTTTAACACAAGCTTGACAGCCGATGCAACGTGGCGCATCATAAATAGGCTCGACTTGGCCAATAATTCCTATATCCTGCATATGGGCTTTAATGCAGTCGTTTGGGCAACCAGTAACGGCTATTTTTACATGAGGATTATTAGGGAAAATTGTCTTTTCAATATCCTTAGCTAGACCAGTCGTATTAAAAACGGCATTAGAACAGACTTTATTGCCGATACAAGCAACAACGTTACGGGTTCCCGCTGAAGGATAGCCCTTGGAGGACTCGTCGATTTTCACACCAATCTTGACCTCTAGTTCATCAATGAGTGGAGAGAGCATCGCATTAATTTCATCCATGTACTCAAAGGAAATACCCGGTATTTCGAAGCCTTGTCGTGTGGTTAGATGCACAGTGCCATTGCCGAAACGTTCAGCGATCTCCTGAATAAGAGGAAGTAATTCCACCGGCAAAGACCCACCAGGCACCCTGATGCGCAAGCAACTATAGTTCCTGTCTTTGGCAATACGCCAGCCATTTTTCATTACTTTTTTAGTGTTAATCGTCAACATGATCCTCTCACTCCTTAATCCAAGAGATTTTGGGCCTTGGTAAAATTAAATACCGGCCCTTCCAGACAAACATAGGTTTCATCAATCTTGCAATGCCCGCATTTACCAAGGCCACAGGACATCTTGCGTTCAAAGGAAACCCAGATATTCTCTTTTGCGATACCCCTGCGTGAGAATTCTTGAGCGGTATATTTCATCATGATCGGTGGCCCAACGATGATAACTCTGGTATCAGCGAGTGCCGGTATCTGTAAATCAGGCACCAGGTTGGTGATTAGACCAATCTTACTTGGCCAAGAATTTGTTTCAACCACATCTGCTTTGTCGACAGTTACTTCAACGCGAAACACTTGCGCCCATTTATCCAGGTCACTCTTAAATAAAACGTCGCTGGGAGTTTTAAAACCGCTGAGAATATCAAACTCTTTTAAGAGTCCTTGGTTAGCATAAAAGTAATTGATGACGCTTTTAACTGGAGCTAGTCCCGTACCACCAGCCGCAATAATCAAATGTTTGTTATGAAAATATTCCACAGGAAACCCGTGTCCATACGGTCCGCGTAGGTAGAGATAATCTCCTTTATCCAGCTGGTCGATACCCTCTGTAACTTTACCAACCTTGCGGATGGTCATCTCAATATAACCGTCCCCAAAATCACTGATCGAGAGCGGACACTCTCCTACTCCGGGAATAGAAACCTCCATAAATTGACCGAATACTGGTTTTATCTGGCACTCTAAACGATACGTCCAGTCGATCTCAGTCTGTTTTAGCTTCTCTAAGATCTTAGCCCTAAAGGGCAAATAATTGTTTTCAGCCACGTTTCTCCACCTCTTCTTCGCCCAATCGATTGACACACTGAGAAAATGAGATATATTCCGGACAAGCATTATCACATCGTCCACACCCTACGCACATATGAACGCCAAATCTCTTTTTAAAATCAGAGATCTTGTGCAGAACCTTAAAGCGCATACGTTCACCGTTATTTCTACGATAACTATGCCCACCAGCCACATCTGTAAATCCGTCGATATGACAACTGGCCCAAACCCGCCGTCGCTCTCCGCATTTAGGATTATCCTCATAGAAAATATCTTGCATGGTAAAACAACTACAGCTTGGACAAACGATATTACATCGACCACAAGCAATACAACGGGAACCGTACTCCTCCCAGATTGGGTTTCCGGCTTCAGACTCCAGGTTTAGGCTTTGGGGGACTTTTACTGTCTGCTTATTTGCTTGGACGAACTTTGGAGTAACCTCAACTTGCTCACCATGGAGAGAAAATAAGCCGTCAATATCCTCTAAAACATCGCTGAGATAATAACCATCCTCATAACGCACTGAAGCGCTGTAAGTTTCGGTCTTATTCGTCTCCATACTGACACAAAAACAACTGTCAAAGCTCTCTTTGCAGTCCATGACAATGAATTTGACCTTATTTCTCATACGTTCATAGTAATAGTCGGGAGTGGGGCCATTTTCCAACATTATTTTATCTAGACGTTCTACGGCATGAATATCACAAGAGCGGAGAAAGACCATAATCTCCTTTTCATCGACAGCAGGCTCTCGATACTCGTTTTCATTAAAATAAAAAAGAGTCTGAGTAACAGGATGGAACGTTTCCTTGGGGGAAAAGTACGATTTCTGAGTGAAAACGACGTCTTCTATAGTAGAGATTTCATCATACCCAACTAAATCCGTATCAGAAAACTTCCCCTTGCCCTTTAATAAGATGGGTGCGTAAATTTTATACTTTTTCTTTAAACTATCAAGAAGCTTATTAAACGCTTCGGGAGTATACTTATATCCCATTTTATTAGACCTCGCTTCCTTTATCTATATAGGCAACTTCAGAATAACACAGTAATCTAGTTGTGACTGTGATTGTTATCACATAAGCATTTACTCCACAGGTTTAGTCTTCGCTGAACAAAAAAGCCACCCCGAAGGATGGCTTAATTGCTCTTAATATTTAAAAAATCAACATAGCAATTGCTCCACTTAAAATACCCACCAGTGCTACCGAGGCGGCGACAAAGAGCAGAACCTTTGTTGGGAAGACACGCCTGACCATGAGCAGGGATGGTAAACTGATAGCAGGCAAGGTCATCAGTAAGGCAACTCCCGGACCGACACCTAAACCAAACGCCATCAGGGATTGCACAATGGGGATTTCGCCTGCAGTTGGGATAATAAATAGGGTTCCGGCAATGGCCAGCCCGATCATGACCAACAGGCTGTTAGCCCAAGCCGTGCCGATCGCTGGGAATAACCAGGCACGAACTGCCCCTAGGATCACTACAACAATAAAGTAAGCCGGAATGGTGTCACGAATGAGGGGAAAGAGTGTCCTCATCCAACGTTCAAACAGATTGCCTTGGGCCTCGTCTTGATGGTCATCGGACATAAAGTCCTCCGGAATCTCCTCATCGCGTACCCAGCGGTTGGCAAAATACCCGATTCCCAAAACCATGATGACACCAGCAACAATTCTTAAAAGAGCAAATTTCCAAGATAGTACAAAGCCCATGAAGATTATCGTTGCTGGATTAAGGACGGGATTTCCAAGCCAATAGGCCAGCGCTGCCCCGACGGAGGCCTTTCTTTCTCGCAAGCCGACGACCACCGGAGCCGAACAACAGGTACACATCATGGATGGAATTCCGGCCATGCCGGCCAGTGCAGTGCTCTTGAAATTTGCCCGGCCAAAGACGTTTCTAATCCAATTCTTCGGCAATAAGACTTGGACCAAAGAGCCTAACAAAAGCCCTAAAATGATCGCCTGCCATACAGCCTTGAAGTAGGTGATCGTATAGTTCCAGGCTGCGGTCCATGAGGGGGCGGGTGGGGTTGCTGCTTTCCCTGAAATAATGGAGTCCCCAATAGAATGTTTACTGGCTGCTAGAAAGGCCTTGTGATAGTAAGGGTCCCATTTTACATACCAAACCCCCACGAAAAATACAATTGCGAATAAAAGAACATAGGGAAAATAAGAGCGGGTATTTTTATTCATGGCGTACTTTAGACTCTCCTCTCGTTTGATCCACTAGTGAGCTGATGGTCTGAGCATCTAGCTTCGGATAATTTATGTATTATAAATTATCATCACTTTTGCATTATACGCTAATGACCGATATTTTCATAGTCTAAGGTTCGATTTTTTCAACTCCTCACCGGGTGTTTACATGGAAATTGAGATTATTACACATGATAAAGCAAAGCGTGTAAAAGGGGATGAATATTCTCATGAAAAAGGACAGATTTGTTGCAGGAGGTATCGCAGGTTTCGTTGCAAGTATTATTTGTGACATTGTAGGAGTTATTTATAAATCATTAGGATGGACAGATAGAACTTTCAACGATTACGCGACAGTTATACTTACATATCAAATCTATTCCAAAGAAGGGATATTCGGGCTAATTCTTTCAATTATTACCCATGCAGCTGTGTGTATGATCTTTGGAGTTATTTTTGCTTATATAATAATGTTTACATCGAGTAATTATTTATATATCAAAGGATTAGGATATAGTTTAGTAATCTGGTTATTACTCAATACATTTGGAACAATACTTAACCTTCCCCTATTTAGAAATATGCCACTTATCGCCGCATATTCAACACTTTCTACTGCTCTAATTTATGGCTTCATCATTTCTTTGACTTTAAAGCTTATCGATAAGAAAATGCATTTGCTATAGAAAAGGGGTAAACGTATCAATCGCAAAGATAACCGATGACACCTTGCAGTTTTACTGTTTTGTCGTCTACATGCACACCACAAAAACCATGAAGAAAGAGGCTTCTCAAAAGTTCAGTGAACTCATGAAAAGCCTCTAGCCAGAACCATACCCCGCGGAAGTATGGATATCTTTTGTTCTATTGCGTTACCCTTTCGTTACCCCTAGCTGTCCATGGGAATCTAGATAACGTTCAAGTCGTTGGTATAAGCGGATTGTAAGCTTTCGCTTACATCATGCCGCCCATTTATTACGAAGTTTAGTAAGTATTTATACACAGTTTATTTCTATTATATACGTGCATTAAATGCGCGTTCTAGCTCTTATTGGTCACAATTTC
>JAJYAS010000292.1 GCA_021779415.1 Bacillota bacterium | reverse complement strand
ATCTCCCCGATCGCGCTAAATGGCACAAAGTCCATACTATTCAACAAGCCTTAACCTATGCTCTCCATGTTTTGCCAGGCTTCGACCTACCACGTGCGCTCCAAATGGTCAACCTCATGAAACTCGATTTGGATGAACAGGTTTCAGCCTTGTCCAAAGGTCAAGAAGCCCGTTTACATATCATTCTTTGCTTAGCACGGAAGGTTAAACTCGTGCTTCTCGATGAACCGTTTTCCGGGATCGACCTATTGTCCCGGGAACGCATTATTCAATCTCTCATCGATTCTATGATGGATCAACCGCAGTCTATAGTGATCAGCACCCATGAAATCCACGAGGCGGAAAGTTTGTTTGATCATGTTGTCTTTCTCAACCAGGGTAAGCTTATTTTAGAAGGGAATGCGGAAGCTCTACGCCAGGAAAAAGGGTCCATCGAATCCATTTATAGGGGGTTGTTTCGATGAAAGCATTTTGGGCTTTGGTGAGAAATGATTCTAAGCTCGAGCAAGGAGATCGCCGTCAGAGATCCCTTTTAAATAGTATTTATTTTGCTATTGCCTTGACCTTAGGCTCACAAGGATTGACCTGGGCCGCTCACCAAGGATTTATCAGCGGTGGCTTTTTTATCTGGTGCTTTTTAATTTCTATCCCTTATGCAGACTCCATCTACCTTAACAGTAAAGAATGGCAAGAAGGAACCACCGGGTGGTGGTTGACTCTCCCTTATTCAAGAAGCATACTGCTTAGCGCCAAAATTGTTGCTAGTTTCTGGCGCGTCCTAAAGATGTATGCCATCTTCTTTGTTTCAGCACTCGTAATGACATTATTTTATAACTTTATTTTGCCTGATTTTCTCTTTCATCCTCAATTACTAGACCTGTTTCAGGGTTATGCCAACGTTCTAGCTTGGTTGCTAGTTATGAGTCCTTTCTCGATTCTTCTAGGTAGCCTGATAGTTATTATCGCAAAATCCTATTGGGCGCCTGCCCATTCCCTATCCTGGATTGGGTTAGGTCTTCTGGCTAATCTGTATGTAGCTATGGCCTTTGGTCTTGCACCAATTAATACGTCCTCTGCCCTCCTTAAACAAGGCTATTTCTTAAGTGTTAACGGAACTAACTATTTTACAACCTTACTTATATCTCTCGCGGCCTCAACACTATTGTTTGCTTTTTCAGTGTACCTTCTTAAGCGGCATGTTGAGGTGTAAGTTTTAAGGCCTTACCCTTCACATCCCCACTTTTGCTTCAACATAGCAAAATCGTCCTCACTCCACTTTGTTAGTGAAATGGGACGATTTTTGCTTGTTGCAACTACTTAGAGTTTCGGGGACTTAGTTTTCCCTACTTAATTGGTGACATCAGACCTTCTCAGGATTACAAAAGCAGTCGAGAAAAGGTTAATTCCACACTTCGTTACACAAAGTGGAAGACGCCTTGTAATAAGATAAGAGTAAAAACGGTTCCTGTCTTGAGAAGAGTAATAGCAAAGATATCTTTATAGGATTGCTTATGTGTCAGGCCTGCAATCCCCAACAGTGTAATGACTGCTCCGTTATGAGGTAAGGTGTCCATTCCTCCGGAAGCCATCGATGCAACACGGTGCAGTAACTGAGGATCAATATTGGCTCTCGACGCCCAATCCAAGTAAGACTTACCAAACGTGTCTAAGGCAATACTCATCCCACCAGAAGCGGAACCAGTCACCCCTGCTAAGGCATTGACAGTGACTGCCTCGGACAGTAATGGGCTACCTCCGCCATTAATACCCATTAAAGCATGAGCAATGGTTTGGAAGCCAGGCAGGGATTTGATAACATTTCCAAAACCGACTTCAGAGGCCGTATTCATGACTGCGAGTAACGAACCGATAGCACCCATATTGATCGCTTTCGCTAGATTCCCTTTAATTCTGGAAGGATTAATGACCAAGGCAAGAACGATACCCACAACAAGTGCAATCATGAGTGCCCAGTTATTCATTGTTCCCACAACCCCTGCTTTGGCGATGTTATAAGGGGCTTGAGTTACCCATGAGGTGATATTCCAACTTGGAAAAACGAGCTTTTGCAAAATGAGAGTAACCGCGAGCACCGCAATCAATGGAAGTGTCGCTAATATTGGGTTAGGCAAGTTACGATCATCCACCATTTCAGGTTCGTTCTTATGATCTGTCCCGTAACCTTCTCCCGCTGCTTGAGCCGTACGTTTACGCCACTCCAAATATGCAATGCCACACACTAAAACGATAATAGCACCTAAGGTCCCGAAGATCGGAGCAGCATAAAGGTCAGTGTTAAAAAATTTCATCGGAATTGAGTTCTGAATCTGTGGTGTCCCCGGAAGGGCATCCATCGTAAATGTGAAGGCCCCTAAGGCAATCGTCGCCGGAACAAGGCGTTTAGGAATATCTGCTTCTTTGAAGATCGAAGCCGCAAACGGGTAGACGGCAAACGCTACGACGAAAAGACTTACCCCACCATAGGTGAGAATCGCTGCGGACAAAACCACGGAAAGCATTGCTTGTTTCTTCCCCAGTTTATTGACGATAGCTTTAGCAATTGCTTTGGCTGCACCTGATTCTTCCATCACTTTGCCGAACACGGCTCCGAGCAGGAAGAATGGAAAGTAAACTTTCAGATAGTTCGCAAGATTGGGCAAGAATATTTCCGTATACGTCGGCATAATTGCCATTCCCGAAAATATGGCCGCTAATATTGCAAATACAGGGGCAAAGAAGATAACTGAGAAGCCGCGATATGCCATGAACATTAAAAGGCCTAAGCTTAGAAGAATTCCTAGAACTGCCATTATTACCCCTCCAATAACTTTTTTCTTTTCTTCTGTTTTTCTGTTTTTCTGTTTTTCTGTTCCTTTTGAATCTTCTTGTTGTCGTTGATTACCTTTCGACAATCAGAGCAGTACCCTGCCCTCCACCGATGCATAAGGTGGCCAGACCTCGTTTAACGTCTCTCCGCTTCATTTCGTACAAAAGCGTTACGAGAATTCGTGTCCCACTGGCACCAATCGGATGACCTAAAGCAATTGCCCCACCATTAACATTGGTTTGATCAGTTTTTAGTTGCAGTTCTCGGGCAACTGCGATCGTTTGAGCTGCAAAGGCTTCATTGGCTTCGACCAGATCGATATCCTCGATGGTCAGCCCGGCCTTGGACAATGCCTTGCGGCTGGCCGGAATCGGACCAGTACCCATAATTTTAGGATCTACACCAGCGGAAGCAAACGATACGATGGAAGCCAGCGGTTGTAACCCCAATTCAAAGGCCTTTTCCTTCGACATTATGACCACTGCGGCAGCTCCGTCATTAATACCCGAAGCGTTCCCCGCGGTCACTGTCCCCTCCTTTTTAAAGGCTGTACGCAGTTTGGTCAGTGAGTCTAAGGTTGTGCCATGCTTGGGAAATTCATCTTTATTGAAGACGATGGGTTCCCCCTTACGCTGTGGAATCAAGACAGGAACAATCTCTTCGTCAAAAGCACTGGACTTCATGGCGGCTTCTGCCCGGTTTTGACTCAGCAACGCATAAGCATCTTGTTCGGCACGGGAAATTTCAAACTGCTCAGCAATGTTTTCTGCCGTAATCCCCATGTGAATCTCATCGAAGGCATCCATTAACCCATCCTTAAGAATGGTATCAATCATAGTGCCATTTCCCAATCGATAACCCGTACGGGCCTTTTCCAGGACATACGGTGCCATCGACATACTTTCCATTCCACCGGCAACAATGATCTCGGCATCGCCAGTCATAATAGCCTGAGCAGCACTCTCAACCGATTTCAGCCCGGATCCACAAAGCTTATTGAGGGTCCATGAAGGTACTTCCTGAGGAATACCCGCCTTGATGGCAGCCTGGCGAGCAGGATTTTGTCCTAAGCCCGCTTGCAAGACATTTCCCATAATCACTTCGTCCACCTGTTCGGGCGTTACACCAGCCCGCCTTAGGGCTTCTTTAATGACCAGTGCCCCCAATTCGACCGCCGGAATCTGTCCCAACGATCCACCAAACGAGCCAATTGGCGTACGAACAGCACTTACAATCACAACTTCTTTCATGTCTCATCCTCCTTGAGTATCATTTAAATGAAACTTCCACCATTGATATCCAGGACTGCCCCTGTAATATAGGCCGAAGAATCTGAGGCTAAAAACAAGGCTGCATCCGCTACTTCTTTCGGTTCAGCAAAACGCCCCACTGGAATCGAAGCGATCAGAGCCTTTAACTGCTCTTCAGGGTATTTATTCATCATGTCCGTATTGATATAGCCTGGCGCTAAGGCATTACAGGTAATTCCTTTACTTACATTTTCGACAGCTGTCACTTTGGTTAAACCAATCAATCCAGCTTTGGAAGTTGCGTAATATCCTGTCCCAAAAATCCCTATGCGAGCAGTAAGCGAGGAAAGATTGACAATTCGTCCGTATCCTTGCGTGCGCATGGACGGTAACACCGCTTTAGTACAGATAAAAGGTCCATTCAAGTTGACCGCCATGACAGCCTCCCAGTTCGCGAGAACCCCTTTGTGAAGAAGTCCATCCCGATTGATTCCGGCGTTATTGACAAGGATATCTACTTTTCCGAACCGTTCGATAATTTTTCCCACCATGCTGTTCACTTCGTCTTCTTTACTGACATCAGCTAGGAAAAGCTCTGCCTCTACTCCAAGTTTCCGGAGTTCCTCGACAGTTTCCAGCGCCTTGACCTCGTTAAACGAAATATCATTGACCGCAATTTTTGCTCCTTCTTGGGCAAAAGTAAGAGCGATGGCCTTGCCAATCCCTTGACCGCTTCCCGTAATTAAGGCAACTCTGTCTTTAATCTTCATTTTGCTGCACACCTTTCATTCAGTTCATCACCGATTCTCATCTGTTCCGGATAAAATAGTTTGGAGTCCATTGTTTTTAACGATTCCGAGATAATGGGTGTAAAATCCATCAGGTCTAAGACGTCTTTTTGAAGCTCGATACCTGGGGCAATTTCTTCAAGCACAAGCCCTTGCTGACCAAGTCTAAACACGGCTCTTTCAGTCACAAACAACACCGTCTGACCTTTCTTGCTGGCATAGTTTCCACTGAAAGTAATATGCTCAACCTCTTGAATCAGCTTAGAAATTTTCCCCTCTTGAAGGAGAACGAGCTTACCTTCCTTAACTTCTACCTTTAAGCCATTGGCAGTAAAGGTCCCACAAAAGATTACTTTTTTAGCTGTTTGAGAGATATTGATAAACCCGCCTGCCCCAGCAATGCGCGTCCCAAACCGACTGACGTTGACATTACCTTGTC
>JAJYAS010000291.1 GCA_021779415.1 Bacillota bacterium | reverse complement strand
GAAAACACACCACAGTATAGGGTGTAAACCCAGTGATAGAGCCACTATATGTTGTGTCTTTGACGAAAATAGAGTATGTTTCTTCACACATAAAAAGTAGTGTGAGGAAACATATTTTTTTGTACATGTACCCGAGAACGAAGCACGTTGAGACTGTGTCGGTTCTGAAAACGCTCACATAATGAAAATCCGTTATTCAAGCAGGTTGTATGGCTTGAGAATATTGCGAATTGTATTAGAAACAGGCGCGATGTTTACTGAGTGCGTTCGCGGAAACATGTTCAAAGTAAAATCAGACCCTAAAAACGCTTAATAATGTGTCACAATGTCAAGGGGGCCTTGAGAATGTGAAAGTGGGTTGTATGAATTTATGGGGTATGAGGACTACTAGATCAGCACTACTATTCATTTCATTAATAAAAACTCCAAAAATTCCTGGAATTATTATTTAACCGTTTTTCATTAAGGCACATAACGTATTGTAAAATACGTCATGATAGGAGGTCCAGCTTAGGTATGGGTTGGGTAATTAAACAGGATAACGGTATTGCGATGAAAGCACTAATAGATCAGAAACCCTCGATTACAAAATCAACAGATCTAACAATGAAGAGCGCAGAATTTAGTTTTTATGTGTTGCCCAATAATATTTCCAATTCTGCGTTAATCCCCATAACTCAATCACCCCAGCCTCTCGCTTATGTCCAGGCTGCAACTGGAATAAATAAGATGATTATAATCAGGGTGTCTGTCGGATGGAGAATTAAGAATGTTGATAATGAAACCTACTGCGCAGTCATGTTCAAGATATGGCGGGGTGAGCCGATGACCGGAGAATTAGTCTGTAGTCTTCTGGATGGTGGAGAAACCAAATCTACAAATGATAAGGTTACATCCTTCGAACATGTGGATGCTGGCTTTAGAGAATTCTCGAATACAGTCTACACTCTAACGGCGCAGCTTACCTCCGGAGCCGGTGCGGAAATCGTTGGTTGTCTTACCATGACAGCATTGGGTTTAGAACGTTTAAATATGTGAGGTATTTTCACACTGTCTGATACATCTGTAATATTTTACATATGGAATGATTATTCGTGAAACTTTTTCCTTTAAATTAATTTTTCTTGGAAACTTTAACCGATATTGACAAGCCAACATATAATGCAGTACAAGTCGTCATTGATTAAAATAGGAGTGATTATAAATTATGAGTTTCCAATACTATACTCTACCTCAGAACACGTCTGGGGCAGCTGTTATCCCTATTTTCAATACCCACGCCCCTAGCAAGCCTTACGGTTGTAGCAGGTTCCGGTAATAACATTGCAACTGTGAGAGCAAATATTGGCTGGAAAGCTCAGAGTGAACCAACACAAGTATTATTTAAAATCTGGCGCGGCGCACCTGTTACAGGTGTACTGGTCTGCAGTGTTCAGGACAGTGCGGAAAGCGTATTTGATAACGTCGCAACTACAGATTTTAGTGGAGTAGTTTCCGGTCTCATAACTGATCAACCCGTTACCTTTGTCTTAACTGCAGAAACTGTGGGTACCGGCACACTGGCAAAAGTTATCGGTCCCCTGACTTTTACCGTATTTGATACAAATTCGAATATTGTTAGTTATTACGAACTTCCAAATAATACTTTTGGCGGGGCTAATATCCCTGTAGCTCAGACTCCGGTGCCGGTGGCATTTATAGATGTGGATGTTGTACCGGGTCAGAATGTGCTCTTAAGGCCTACCGCCTGCTGGATAGCAACAAGCAATTTATTTCCCAAAGTAGATGTACTCTTTAAACTGTGGCGAGGTGCACCTATAACCGGTACGCTTATAGCCAGTGCAGATGACAGTGCGGATGTGGAAAGAGGAGCTGTTACCTCATTCTCCCATGTGGATACCGGTTTTACCTCAGCGCAGACTGTAACCTATGTTCTAACTGTGGAAGTTCCTGATCCCGGCCACACAACAAACATTGTGGGCGCATTGATTATTACCGGCTCTGTCCAGCCGTTAAGTTCATACTTCACATTGCCCCAAAATACCTCCGGAAGTGTTAGTATACCAATCACTGCCGCGGGGACACCATTGGCTGCAATAACTGCACAGACATCCCCTGGAATTAAATTATCCCTGCGAGCTGCAATCGGCTGGTCACTGCCATCCGGCAGAATTACCCCCATTTTTTTCAAAATTTGGCGCGGTGCCCCTAATACCGGTACTTTAATATACAGCGCTCTGGACAGTGGAGAAGGAGCCTTTGATTACCGCAAAGTCACCGCATTAGCCCATATTGACAGTGGGTTTACCGCTTCAGGGCCTGTAACCTACACCCTCACAGCCGAACTGACAAATCCGGGAACAGCGGCCAATGTTGTAGGCCCGCTCACGTTTACGGCTGTTCCCGAGAGTTAAAACACAAACGGCAAATGTCATAATTCATTCACGTAACCATTCTAATCAATGGTGTGAGTAAAGAATAATGGATATACGATAAAAAAGGACCACCGAGGCGCAGCCTCGGTTTTCTTATTGCTTAGGAAAGTATATATTTTCTTCCTGTTGATAAGTTGGTAAATTAGAAGTGGGAACTTCATGACACGAGGAATTATCAAACAGATTTTTGTTCAACAATATCATGCGTCATTCTTAATGGAATTTCGCTAAATTTTACAATTTTATTTAGGAAGACAGAGCAGTGTGGGGAAACATATTTTTTGTACATGTACCCATGAACGCAGCACGTCGAGACGGTGGTAAGTATGGAAAGAATCACAGTCTGAAAGCGGCCTGTGGTGCTGGTTTCGGAGTTCGGGAGTAAATTGTATAACAATTTAATAGGACCAGCTTGGTCCGACGGAACATATTCGTAGGGGTTGGGGTAGACAGTTTTGGAGTATAGCTCGGACACGGGAACATATACGATATGTAATTGTTTCCAATGTCGTTGGTAATTTTTGTTGTGGGCTAAAATGGAGCCACAAATTAAGGATAGAATATAAGGTCAGGTTGTCTTTTGGACGACCTGACCTTATTTGGGTTATTATAGGTTAATTTTGGTTACTTGAAAGGAATTCCGTGAATGATGTGGAAGGGTATTAGGATTGAGTTATTTAAGGGAAGTCTCCCCACGTAGCTCGATTATTATTGAAAAACTAACATTTACTAGCAGGAAAAGATTATTTGCACATTGAAAATACACTATATAAATATTCTCAATGTATGGAGGCATATCACGTTGTACAAATCAGTATACCCGAGGGGTAAGCACCCTCGAACAATTCACGTATTCGTTGGTTATCAAATCAAATCTCAATTTCATACTCCAGAAAAAATAAAAAAGGCAATGTTAAAATGCAAGGATATAGTAGAAAGTCAGTTGAAAGATGACGTTATACTGCAATTTGAATTTGGCGAGTTTTTAGCTGGTAAACATCTATTTACTGAAGTATTCACGGCAATACAGCATAGTGATATTTCTATATTCGATATTTCTGAAAACAACCCAAACGTCTTAATTGAAGTGGGAATGGCTCATGGGAATTCTAATTACGTAATTTTGTTAAAAAATAACCTCAGTCAAATCGAATTTCGTGTACCGTCAGATATCAACGGTTGTGTATACGTTCCCTATGATCATATAGAATCTGACGATGTCTATAAAAACATAGCAAAACCTATCATTTCCAATTATTTTAAAGACTTTCCTAAAGACGAAAAGTATTTCAGTTCTATTTGGGGTTTTAACTCCGAAAATGACCAAGTATTAATCATTTGTTCGGAACTTGATAATCCTTCTAAACTACAAGAACCTATTCCAGGGGAGTTCAACTATTTAGGTAAGTACGGCGATTCTACGTCATTACTTTTAATCTTGTCGTCACTTTACAGGATATACCCCAAATTAAGTATCAAATATTGCACCAGTAAAGAATACGAAAATCGACCACTACCGTATAACAGGCACTTAATTTTCCTTGGTGGACCATTCAGTAATACACAATGTAACGTATTTTTGAGTCGTACCGAGTACGAATATGTTAAAAATGCTAAAGGGGAGACCATTCTACGTAATAACAAGAAAAAGGTATACTTTAGGCCAGAGATTACAATAAACAATGGGTCCGAACACGTTGAAGACTTTGGGCTTTTTATAAAAATGGCAAATCCCTATAATCCCGACAAAAATGTATTTTTAATCAACGGAACCCATGGATATGGAACTTTTGGAGCTTCCAGGTGTTTTTCTTATTTTGAAGAACATTTAACTTTATCTAGGAAAAACTGTATGACTGCCTTTAGCTGCATTGGTGATCAAAAAAGTTTTGCAGCGGTTTTAAAGGTAACCAGTGTTGATAAAAATATTTCAATTCCTGAGGTCAAAAAAAGCGATATCTTTTGCCTAAAATCTTAATTATAAAAGACCAGATTTGGGAAGTGCTTTTTGATAAAGGAGTTTTTGATTACTACTTTTGACCTAGAACGAGCGTCCGATTATCCAAATACCGGATTGGCTAATAATGGGGGTTGAACGATTAAAGTGAGATTTCTTATTATTTATACTAATTCGACACTGGTTTTGAGAGGAGGATAATATGATTGAAATAGTATTCAGCGATAGTGCATGCGGAAGTCTTAAAGTAGCACAGCACTATGGCGAGGGGAAGTATCAAGCTGGGTGTATTGGCGTATTCGTTAGTCACGCGGATGGAAGCAAGCCAACGAAAGAGGAAGTTGAAGTTGCTCAACAAGAAGCAGAAGAAAAGGCACGCTTGGCGTGGGAGAGTGCTACCCCTTTGAGTGGAAATACATCAGACATCTATGGATTCAATTTGGTGCTAAGCGTTGGAGATATTTCGGAGAATCAGCCCGGTATCAAGCGGAAACAGACCTTGGAACACTTATTCAGCGTTTATCCGAATGACGAGGGGTGTCAGGCGGCTCAGGAAATATTTAAAAGGGTAAATGAAGATCTGAAAACGGTTCGGAAACGCGTAGCATCGGGAGAATCCCTTCGAGTTTGGTACAGCAATCAGCCTGATGAAATGTGTGGACTCTATTGGATCATGGGGCAGTTGAATCAGTGGAAAGTGCATAGCAGACAGGTTTCTATCGTCAAGCTCCCGGAATGGGAAGCTGACGAAAAGGGAAATATCGTGCAGAAGAGCGGCTGGGGTGAAGTTGCTCCCGGAGAATGGCATCGGTATCTTGACTTGCAAAAGCCTGTGCTACCGGTATTTGAACAAAGCTGTGCATCTCATTGGCAGGAGCTTCAAAGGGAGAACACACCTTTGCGGGCCACGCTGAAT
>JAJYAS010000290.1 GCA_021779415.1 Bacillota bacterium | reverse complement strand
CATAGCCCGCGATTTCACTACTGAGTGTCCAATTCAAACCGGCTTCTTCGAAGAGAATAGCAAAAGCAATGGGGTTTTCTGGCCAGGCCATGTATTCGCCCGCATTATGAATTAGAAGGATATCGGCACCTTTTTTGTCCATCGGAAATTTGATCTTTAAGCCATATTTCTCTTCGATATCCTCTTCTAAAAACTCAAGCGTATCTAAGAAAGCAGGTTTGCTAACTCCCGTTGATGAACCTGTTTTTAGCTGAAGCACTGTACCTTTTGTATGCAGAGGAAGCGGAGCAATCCCCAACTCTTGGCTGAAGACCTTGCGAATCTCTTTCGTCAGAATGGAGTTATCTAAGCCGAGGGGGCAGGTCTGAGCACAGCGACGGCAAAGATTACAGCGATAGGCTAATTCTCCAAGTCGAGCAATCGTTTCCCAGTTCACATCGACATCTGCTCCGACAAAAGCGCCTAACAGCTTTCCACCTTTGGTAAAATATCTCTTAATAATTTTTCGAAGAACTTCAGAACGGAAAATGGGACGGTATAGCTCGTTTTTGCCTGACGCTTCGTAGATGTGGCAGGCAGTTGAACACGTATCGCATTTAGCGCAGTATTCAAACGACAATAAGAGGGGTTCAAGTATCCCATTGTTGCCATCAGAAAAGATCTTCTCTAAGCCACCGAGAAATTTACGTACAAATTCATCTTCTTCCTCTTTAGTTTTTGGGCGAGTTAGGGTATCAAGACCAACGTAGCCATCCAAGGAGGTACAGAATTTTTCTTTCCACGCAAGCTTAGGATTTGTTAATGGGGGTTCCATTCCGGGTTTATCGTAGGGTGGAAATAAAGTCATCAGCTGTTCGGGTTCGAGTTTGATCAGTTGTTCATCCGATCGTCCCATATCCTTTGGACGTAAATCTTTTTGATTTATCATACTCAGCTCTCCTCTTTCCACAAAGTTAACTCAGTTCGTATGATGATCGGATTTTATTCACCTCCCTTCTAACAGAAATAATCTCATTCGGAATACTTATAGCAATTTGGATGGTGTTTTGGCGTTTATATTCAAACTAATTGGCGCTCTTAAACGCGCTTTATTTTATTCGGTATAACCCATCTATTGCAATTTTTCCCTTTTTGAACTACCAAGCGTACCCGCCTATTAGTTACACGTTGTTTAAATATTAACATTATTCTCTAAGATTCTCATTGCATAATCACTCTGTAAATACTCAGAGCTGTTACTACCACAGCTGAAAGTTTTCCGACACCCCGGCTCTACTACCAGTTAGATTATTTCAAGAGCATAATGAAATAAACCATGTTGAGATTATGAACACCAAACAAAGTTGGCTCTGCCACCAATATACAATAGTCCACATCCTTAATACTTTCCATTACAATACAGGCACTCCCTGGAGGACAATCATCTGGGATTTTATGTTAAATTTTCTTTATAACGGGGATGCCGGACGCTTCAACGGTATTTAATATCCCTGTAATGACTTTAACATTTTCTAAACACCTCTATCATCTTCCAGAAGATCTCTGTCGCATCTATGTTTGCGGCAACCGCCACAACCGCACGATTTTTCTAGGCCATCACAAAGCTTGTAATCTCCGCCTTCAATCCTGAGAACTTTTCCATTTACTAGAGACTCCGCAAGTTTTTTTCTAGCATCATTATAAATACGCTGAACGGTTGTACGAGCGATATTCATTTGGTCAGCGCACTCTTCCTGCGTAAACCCTTCTAAATCAATTAGTCGTATCGTTTCATACTCATCAACCGTCATAATAACAAAATGCTCTTGATTAATCAGAGCGTTAAGTGGCCCAAATCGATTGCTTTCCGGCAAGCAACACACTTTTCTCCATTTTCTTGGTCTTGGCATAATTTGTTCTCCTCAATTTTCGACAAAAGCAACAGGAGCGTCCCCTTGCCACTTTTGCTGCCTTTTATAAGCTCTGTAATTGCTTGCTTATGATATTAAGTTTGCTTTCTAGCAGCTTTTTTTGCTCTTGCAGCAATTCTTTTGTGTTTTCGATACTGTTTGGATCTGCGAAATTTCTTCCTCTTCTGTAACCTAAGCCAGCACCATAGCCAACAGCATTTGATCCGGCGAAAACTCCAAAGCCTCTTCCGCTCATTGCTCCACGTCCCATTGGACCAGTTCCATTTTTTCTTGACAAGCTAACTCCCCCCCGCTAGTTATAGGCATATGCCATTTTCGATTTGATTATACTCTATTTTGAACATATGTCAATTATTATTATTAATTTTCTGTCTTCTTCTAGATCCACCAATACGCCATTCATGACAGAAAGCCACCTGACTTCGAGCAGGCGGCACGTAACCAGAGTGAGCGTTCGTCTGGGCGATCCCCAGGAATATTGAGGTATTCTTTTATTTCAGATCTGTATCGACCTCATTTTCCATCACCATTTCTTGGTACTTATTCAAAACAGCATCCAATTCTTGACTTGCAGTAATGACTTCAGGATCCGTATAAGATCTATCCTCTTTTATATTGATCATTCTTGAGCGTAATTCAATTTGATTTATTAGTTTTTCGAGTTCAGACATATATACCTCGTAAGCGTCTAGTAAGATAGTGTATAGAAACATTCCTAAAACTGTGGGACAATCCTCTAAACTAAAGTTTTTCAAGTAAAGTTGAAAAACTTCAATGGAGGTTTAGAGTTGAACACAAGGGAAGTTGCTAGTCAATATCGTTTAAGCCAGTGGACTGAGATTGTCCGTCAATGCCGCAGTAGTGGACAGTCTGTTGCTGTATGGTGTGCTGAGAATAACGTCAGTATAACCAGTTATTATTATAGGTTAAGGCGCATTCGCGAAGCTGCTTGCGAAGCTCTTCCATCACTTAGTGCAAACAGTTCAATTGTTCCGGTGAACATTCCAGTCCATACGGCCGAAGCTGACTCTATTGATCAAGAATCATCATCGGATATTGTTGTGCGAATGGGAACGGTTACGTTAGAGATTTCCAATAACGCGTCGGCAACATTGATCGAAACTACTTTTAGGGCACTGCAACATGTTCGGTGATCTCTCTAAAGCAGAGAAAATCTATATCGCATGTGGGTATACCGACATGCGAAAATCTATTGATGGACTTGCAGCCGTCGTCCAGCAGAACTTTCAGTTAAACCCCTTCCAGAATAGTCTCTTTCTCTTTTGTGGCCGGCGACGTGATCGGATGAAAGCACTCTATTGGGAAGGCGATGGATTTGTTCTCCTTTACAAACGACTGGAAAGCGGACGCTTTCAATGGCCAATGAATGCCGAAGCCGTTCGTTCCATCACCTACCAGGAATTCCGATGGCTTCTTGAAGGTCTGTCTTTAGACCAACCTAAGGCAGTGAAAAAGCTCAATATTACGGCCTGTCTTTAGCGACAAAAATACTAGCAAAAGCGCATGTTTACTGGGTTTTTTGACATTTTTATGGTATAATGGATACAGTAGAAAACGCTAAAGGAACGGTATTCATGAGCGCAGAAGAGCAGGTAATAGTACTCGAAAAACGCATAGGCGAACTGGAGCTGGAAAACAAACGGCTCCACGATTCTGTTGACTATCTGACGCGCAAGCTCTTCGGCAGAAGTACCGAGAAGACATCGTCCCTTGCTTTGGGGCAGATGTCTCTTTTTGATGAGGTTGAAACCCAGGCTGATCCAATGGCTCCAGAGCCTGACCTTAAAGAAGTACAGGGTTACCGGAAAAAGAAATTTAAAGGTCAGCGTAAGGAACTTTTGAAGGATATACCTCATGTTAAACGTCTTTGTACCCTTGATGAACGAGACCGTTTTTGCGATGCATGCAACACCGATCTTGTGTCGGTCGGTGAAGAATTCATCCGTACTGAAATCGAATTCATTCCTGCCAAAGTTAGGGTCATCGATTATTACCGTGAAACGTTCGAGTGCCGCACCTGTCGTAAGAATGGGGAACCTTACATGGAGCCATCACCCATGCCTTATCCGGTGATACAGCATTCCATGGCTTCACCTTCCACCGTGGCATGGGTCATGCATCAGAAGTTCGTCAATGCCCTTCCCCTTTACCGTCAGGAAAAGGAGTGGCAGACACTGGGAGTGAACCTAAGCCGTGCTACCATGGCCAACTGGATTTTAGCCGCGTCCCGAGACTGGTTGGTGCCCTTGGTAGAGCTCATGCATCAGAAGCTCTTGCAAGAAAACTATCTGCACGCGGACGAAACCACGGTCCAAGTCATGAATGAAGAGGGGCGGAAGAATACCACCGATTCCTACATGTGGGTATACAGCACTGGACAGCATTGCCAACACCCCGTTCGAATCTTCGAGTATCAACCGGGAAGGAGTGGCAAATACCCTCAGAAATTCCTAAAAGGGTTCAAAGGATACCTTCACACGGATGCCTACTCGGGGTACCAAACGATTCCATACATCACAAGGTGCCTCTGTTGGACACATCTTCGGAGGAACTTCGTCGATGCTCTTCCGAAAGATATCCATAGCCCGGAAGCCACCCTTCCAAGCCAGGGCATTACATACTGCAACAAACTCTTCGAGATTGAAAAGACTCTTGAGACCCTAGCGAGCGAACAACGTCAATTGGAGCGTCTAAAACAGGAAAAACCCATTTTAGAGGCTTTTTGGGCGTGGATTGATTCTACGAGAGGCAAGGTGCTGCCAAAATCAAAACTGAGTGAGGCTCTGGCCTACGCTCTGAACCATAAAGAAGAGTTTATGAATTATCTTGAGGATGGCAATTGCTCCATTTCCAACAACCTTGCCGAAAACAGTATCCGCCCCTTTACCATCGGACGCAAGAATTGGCTATTCAGCGGAAGTCCGAAAGGAGCTTCAGCAAGTGCCACCGTATACAGCATCATTGAAACTGCTAAGTCAAATAGTCTTAATCCGTATAAATATCTGCAGTTCATCTTCAGCGAATTGCCGGGGGTGCAGTTTGGTCCACATCCGGAATTTCTTGAAGATTACCTTCCGTGGAGTCCAGAAGTTCAAGAAGCCTGCCAATAGAGCAAAAACTTAGTTTACACGAGTTTTTGCTCTTTTTCTATCCACCAAGTCATTTGACGCTTACCTTATTAATGTATTTAAAAGAATCCAGATCACTACAATGATTTCTAGGCAAAGCCGCGTTATCTCCACCAAATGGAGTTTGGGTATTCCACTAAACCAATCATCACTGGTTCGCCAATTCTTGGTGTTGAAACCTCTATATTGCGCTCTCTCGCCGCCTTCGTTACCCGTTCAATGGGATCTGTCCAATCATGTAAAGCAAGAGTAAAAGCCGACCAAT